>NZ_VDHB01000120.1:0-29035 GCF_006227735.1 Testudinibacter sp. 'clade 2' | reverse complement strand
GGCGGATTCGAACCGCCGACCTATCCCTTAGGAGGGGATTGCTCTATCCGGCTGAGCTACACATTCGCGGAGAAATCACTGAGATTTATGTTTGCTGAGTGAGGAATGCTGAATCTGAACTTTTTTGCCGCGTCCTAAAAAATACTCCCCTAGCTGTTGAGCGATATAGACTGAGCGGTGTTTGCCGCCAGTACAACCGATGGCAATTGTCAGGTAGCTGCGGTTGTTTTTTTCCAACAGAGGTAGCCACGTTTCAATATAGTTGCGGGTAGTATAAATAAAATTATGCACATCGTTTTGCCGATTTAAAAAGTCGATCACCGGCTCTTCCAGTCCAGTCATCGGGCGCAGTTGCGGCTCCCAGTGTGGGTTTGGCAAAAAACGTACATCGAAAACATAATCGGCATCCAGCGGAATGCCATATTTGAAACCAAACGATTCAAACACGATGTTCAGCTCTTTATTGGATTTGCCTCGTAGAAATTGGCGCAGTTTTTCCGCCAGCTCATGGGTAGAAATCTGCGTGGTATCCAGAATTAAATCGGCGTGTTGAAACAGCGGCTCCAACATTTCGCGTTCGACCTCTATTGCTGCTTCAAGGGTGATATTTTTTACCGAAAGCGGGTGTAGACGGCGGCTGTCGCTGTAACGTCGAATCAGAGCACTGGGTTCACAATCTAAGAAAATAGTTTTGACCTTGATATCAAACGGCAGCTGCTGCAATACTTGCTCTAATAGCACTGGCGACTCGGGAATATTACGAATATCCAGACTGATAGCAACGGATTCTTGGTTATTTTTCAGAATATCAATCGACTGGCTGAATAGCGCCAACGGAAGGTTATCAATACAATAATAACCGATGTCTTCCAGTGCACGCAGCGCAACTGATTTGCCAGAGCCGGAGCGTCCGCTGATAATAATAAGTTCCATGTTGCCTAGTCTCCTATAATCCAGGTGATCAGTAATGTTGTGATCAACTGGCGCTGACGGCGACAGGCTCATCTTCACTATGCTGATCCAACTTGCAGAAAATGTCCCAGATCTCCTCTTTGCTTTTAGCGGCACGCAGCTGTTTTGCCAATGTTTTATTGGTTAATTTTTTGGCAATTTCCGGCAAACATGGGGCAAACTGTTGACATAAACCGATGGGAATAAACAGCGCCAGCAGCAGATCGACCTCACGATTATCCGGTGCTTTGTAGTCAATAGGTGTGGTAAGTTGTAGAAAAACTGCAATCGGTTTTTCTCCTTGCGACAATTTAGCGCGTGGCAGCGCAATTCCACCACCAAGTGCGGTGCAACCGACTTTTTCCCGTTCGCATAAATGCTCAAAGCAGATTTGGGTATCTTCTTCGGTTTCAGCACCAATGATTTCGCTGAATATTTCGAGGATACGTTTTTTACTTGATGCCATAACACCTTGACGAATATTGTCAGGGCTGAGCAAATGGGTAAATTTCATCTTACAATCTCTCTTGGTTGAGGTTAACCGAGGCTATAGTTTGAATTGATCGCCCAAGTAAACGCGTTTTACATCTTCATTTTGCAAAATATCCTGTGGGCTGCCAGTGGCGATCATGTTGCCGGCACTGACGATATATGCACGTTCGCAAACATCCAGTGTTTCGCGCACGTTATGATCGGTGATCAACACACCTAAGCCCCGCTCTTTAAGATGTAAAATAATTTTTTTGATGTCAATCACCGAAATTGGGTCAACACCGGCAAAAGGTTCGTCTAACAGAATAAATTTCGGATTGACTGCCAGCGCACGGGCAATTTCGACCCGACGACGTTCACCGCCAGACAATGATTGCCCTGAGTTATTGCGGATATGATCGATATGAAATTCGTCGATCAGCTCTTCTGCCCGCTGTTTGCGCTGTTTTTGGGTTAAATCTTTGCGAATTTCCAACACCGCCATTAAATTGTCATAAACACTTAAACGACGGAAAATCGAGGCTTCTTGCGGCAGATAGCCAATGCCTTGTTGTGCGCGGTTATGCATCGGCAATAGGGTAATATCCAAATCGTCGATCTTAATCGATCCGTGGTCGTTTTTGACTAAGCCGACGACCATATAAAAGGTGGTGGTTTTGCCGGCGCCGTTCGGGCCGAGCAAGCCGACGATTTCGCCGGAATTGACGGTCAAGCTGACATCATGGACAACTTGGCGTCCCTTATAGGATTTCGCCAGATTTTGTGCCGAAAGAATAGACATAAAAAATTAACCTGTTATTTTTGTTGTAATTGTGACGGGTATAAAATGGTTTTAACTCGTCCTTTACCGCTGTTTTTGGCGATCATTTTTTGCTGTTGCACATCATAGGTGATCACTTCGGCATCAATTTGGCTGTCTAGTTGTTTTAATTGGGCATTGCCGGTCAACACTAAATATTGGCTGCCAAGATCGTAATTGACCTTGTTGGCTCGCCCGTTGATCATTTTGCCGTTATCCAGTTGTTGCTGGAAAGTGACAGGACTGCCGTTTGCCTCGATTTTCTCTTTACCACCTCCGCCATTGTTCGGGCGGGTGATGGTCACTTGACGGGCGTTGATCAAAATCGAGCCTTGGGTGATCACCACATTATCGGTAAAGGTCACGATATTATTTTCCAAATCTAATGATTGGTTATCAGACGTTATATTAATAGGTTGCTGGCTGTCGTTTTTCAAGGCGAAAGCTGAAAAAGAGAGTAACAGCGCGCTGACTAATGTTAGGGATTTAATTATTTTTGTTTTCATTTTGTTGAATCTCATAGTGAGTTTGCACCTGTTCTTTTAACGTTGCGATCTGCTGACGAAGATTCCCGCTCAGGCTTTTGCCGGTGGTAGTAAAACTTTGACCAACCACGCTGACCATTGTATCAGATGTTATATCTTGTGTCGTTAAATTGACGACCGCACTTGAGGTTTGCAAACTGTGAATTTTGCTTTCCGGCAACAAGCTTTGAATTGAAACATTGTCGTTTAAATAGAGTATCTTGTCTTTGCTGATCTTGGCTTGATCCGCACTCAAACGCCAGCTGCGCACCAGATTATCGCTATTTTTGGAGGTCTCGAATAAATAAACGACCGGTGCTTTGAACAGCGTATCCCCTTGAGTTTGGAAATATTCCACTTCATCCGCAGTCGCAACATATTGTTTGCGCCCATCCAGTGAATAAAGCGTGGTTTCCATCTGATTGGCGATATAATCAGGGCTGCCGCTGTTTTGAATACGGGCAGCCAAATCGACGTTATCTTGCTGGTTTAACGAATAATACCAAGCAAGCAACGTCAGTGCGATCACCACTAAAACGATATTCCAACGAGAAGTCATCGGTTTTCCTAGCGTATGGTTTAAAAAGATTAATAATTTTGGATTCTAACATAAATTCTTCTCAGATTGAAAAGCGTCTGAAGATTAACAGACCCTAATCCTAACCAAAAATCGGGGGAATATTTGACATTGTTATTAATTTCATACAAGATTTCGCCTAATTACCGTTAGGTATCCGTGATAAAAGCAAGGCATAAAATGAATAAATATTTGGTTGAAGTGAAGGATCTGGTGTTTAAACGAGGTTCGCGCACAATCTATCAAGGGCTGAATTTAAAAGTCGAAACCGGTAAAATTACCGCAATTATGGGGCCTTCGGGAATCGGTAAGACGACGCTGTTGAAACTGATCGGAGGTCAGTTGTTTCCTGACTCCGGCGAAATTTTATTTGACGGTAGTGATATCACTCGCCTGTCGAATGCCAAGTTGTATCAAATTCGTAAAAGAATGGGAATGCTGTTTCAATCCGGCGCACTGTTTACGGATATTTCTACCTTTGATAACGTGGCTTTTCCGCTGCGTGAGCACAGTAATTTGCCGGAAGAGATGATCCGTCAATTGACCTTGATGAAATTAGAAGCGGTCGGACTGCGTGGTGCGGCTGATTTGATGCCGTCCGAACTTTCCGGTGGCATGGCGCGGCGTGTGGCGTTGGCAAGAGCGGTGGCGCTTGACCCGGATTTAGTGATGTATGATGAACCTTTCACCGGACAAGATCCGATCAGCATGGGGGTAATCGTGAGTTTGATTAAACGCTTGAATAAAACCCTGCATCTTACCTCGATTGTGGTGTCGCACGATGTGAAAGAGGTGCTGAGCATAGCCGATTATGCTTATATTGTGGCGGATCAAACCGTGATTGCCGAAGGAACCGCGGCGCAATTGCAACAAAGTACGGATCCGCGCGTAATTCAATTTCTGTCCGGTAACGAAGATGGGCCGGTGCAGTTCCATTATCCGGCACAACACTATATTGATGAGTTATTTGTATGATCATTTCCGCGATTTCCAGACTAGGCGCCGGTACTATTGGTTTTTTCAGAACGCTTGGGCGCGCCGGTTTTATGCTCTATGGCGCGTTGGTCGGCGTGCCACAGCCAAAAAAATATTTTCCACTGTTGGTTAAGCAACTGTATGTGCTTGGGGTGCAGTCACTGTTGATTATTTTGCTGTCCGGGCTGTTTATCGGCATGGTGCTAGGCTTGCAAGGCTATGTTGTGTTGGTGGGATTTGCGGCAGAAAGCAGTTTGGGACAATTGGTGGCACTTTCATTGTTACGTGAATTGGGACCGGTGGTGACCGCACTTTTATTTGCCGGGCGCGCAGGCTCAGCGTTGACCGCTGAAATTGGCTTGATGAAAGCGACCGAGCAGCTTTCCAGTTTGGAAATGATGGCGGTCGATCCGCTACGGCGAGTGATTTCACCACGTTTTTGGGCGGGGATTATCTCGATGCCGCTACTAACGATTATTTTTGTAGCCATTGGCATTTGGGGCGGCTCACTGGTCGGGGTGGACTGGAAAGGGGTTGATGGCGGCAGTTTCTGGTCGGTGATGCAAAATTCGGTCAGTTGGCAAACCGATATTTTAAACGGTATGATCAAAAGTGCGGTTTTTGCGGTTGCAGTGGTGTGGATTGCGTTGTTTAACGGTTATGATGCTCGCCCGACTTCGGAAGGGATCAGCCGTGCTACCACCAAAACCGTGGTGCACGCCTCATTAGCTGTTTTGGCACTGGATTTTGTTTTAACCGCAATGATGTTCGGTGGCAATTAACCGTGCGATACGTCATCGTAAGAGATAAAAGTAATAAAGGAAAAAAAGAATGCGTCAAACCATTAAATATGAGTTCTGGGTCGGGTTGTTCCTGCTGTTGGCAATCGCTGCACTGGTTTTTTTAGGCTTGAAAGTGGCAAATGTGCAGGGCTTTCATCAAAGTAAAAGTTATAATCTGCATGCAACTTTTAATAATATCGGCGGTCTTAAAGTGCGGGCGCCAGTCAAAACCGGCGGTGTATTAATTGGACGCGTCAATGCAATCAGCTTAGACCCGACCAGTTATTTGCCTCAAGTCAGTTTGAGTATTGATCAGGAATATAACCATATTCCGGAAACCAGCTCGCTGTCGATAAAAACCTCAGGACTTCTAGGGGAGCAATATATCGCGCTGAATATTGGTTTTGATGACGGTGAAATTGCCATGCTGAAAGAGGGGGATACGATTCATGATACGACCTCAGCCATGGTATTAGAAGATTTAATCGGTCAATTCTTGTATGGTGACAAGAAAGACGGTCAACAAACAGAGAAAACCGATAAAACAGAATAGTTTTCGGATTAATTGAACAGGAGAAAGTCATGTTGAAGAAAATGTTTAAAAAATGTGCGGTTGTGATGGTTGCCGTGATGTCGCTGTTTGGCGCAATGCAAGCGGTAGCTGCCGATAACCCCTATCAATTGATGCAGCAGGCATCGGATAAACTGTTTGCCTCAATCAGTGCCAATCAAAGCAAAATTAAGCAAAATCCAGACTATATGCGCACGATTGTCAAACAAGAATTAATGCCGTATGTGCATGTGAATTATGCCGGGTCGTTAGTATTGGGGCAGTATTTCAAAAGTACCACACCGGCGCAGCGAGAGCAGTTTTTTAGTGCATTTTCTAACTTTATTGAGCAATCCTACGCTCAAGTGTTGACCATGTATAGCAATCAAAATATTGAGATTGAAAGAGAGAAACCGATTGGCGATCAAAATATTGTCAGCATTCGGGTGAATATTATCCAAACCAATGGTGCAGCGCCGATTAAATTGGATTTTAAATGGCGTAAAAATACCCGTACCGGCGCATGGCAAGCCTATGACATGGCGGCGGAAGGCGTCAGCATGGTTGAAACCAAGAAAAACGAGTGGAGCAATATTCTGCGCCAAAAAGGGATTGATGAACTAACCGCTCAAATCCAAAAAAGTGCGGCTATTCCGATTAAACTTGAAAAATAAGGTGGGTTGATTGACGTTCAAGTGGCAGATAAGCAGTAGCGAAAACGCGTACTGTTTGCAACTGGCGGGAGATTTGACGCGAAGCACGCTGTTGCCGTTGTGGCAGCAGCGCGCTTCGTTGTTTCAGACTCAAAAATCTTGTCTTGAGATTAAGTTAAATCAACTTGGGACAGTGGATTCTGCCGGTTTTGTGTTAATATGTGAAATTCTTCACCGCTATTCTAAGCTTGGCGAGGTAAAATTGGTTGATGTACCGCACTTGGTACTGGATTTTGCCGAGCTATACGATTTAGATCAGTGGTTAAAAGCGTTTATACAGCCGTAATCAAAAGGATACAAGGGATAACAACATCATGGATGCAGCAGCAATCGAAGATATTTTGCGTGAACAATTGGATTTGACTGAGGTTTATGTCAATGGCGAAAATGCACATTTCAGCGTGACCGCCGTCAGCGATGAATTTGCTTTGATGAGCAAAGTCAAACAGCAACAATTGATTTATGCGCCGCTAATGCAGTATATTGCGACCAATGAAATTCATGCGTTATCGATTAAAACCTTTACCGTTGAAAAATGGCGTAAAGCCTGTTTATTAAATGGTCTTTAACCGACCAGCCTATTGCTAAGCCAAATATCAAGCCAAATTGTGAATCCAATTATAAAGGAAAAAAAATGGAAAAGTTTCGAATCTACGGGAAAACCTGTTTAAAAGGCAGTGTTGATATTTCAGGCGCTAAAAATGCGGCCTTGCCGATTCTGTTCGCCGCAATTTTAGCGGAGGAACCGGTTACACTGACCAACGTCCCCGATTTGAAAGATGTTACTACCACCCTGAAAATTTTAAGCCAATTAGGGGTGACGGTTGAGCGAAAAGACAAAAATACGGTTTATCTGGACGCTTCCAACATTGATAATTTTGTCACCCCTTATGAGTTGGTAAAAACCATGCGTGCTTCTATTTGGGCGTTGGCGCCGCTGGTGGCACGTTTTTGCCAAGGGCAGGTTTCGTTGCCGGGTGGTTGTTCCATCGGCGCTCGTCCGGTTGATCTGCACATTTCCGGTTTGGAAAAACTGGGGGCGAAAATCAAATTGGAAGACGGCTATGTTAAAGCCTTTGTTGATGGACGTCTGAAAGGCGCCAACATCGTGATGGATAAAATCAGCGTCGGTGCAACCTTGTCTGTGATGATGGCGGCGACTTTGGCAAAAGGCACAACGATTATTGAAAATGCTGCACGCGAACCGGAAATTTCTGACACGGCTTATTTCTTGAATAAATTAGGTGCGAAAATCACCGGTGCAGGGACCGATATGATTACCGTCGAAGGCGTCGAGCATTTGGGCGGTGGCGAGCACCATGTTATTCCGGATCGGATTGAGACCGGCACGTTCTTGGTTGCTGCGGCGATTTCTGGCGGGCGCATTGTTTGTCGTGGTACTCGTGCTTCTACTTTAGATGCGGTGATTGAAAAACTACGCGAAGCCGGGGCTCAGATTGATATCACTGAAGACACCATCACCTTGGACATGTTGGGTTATCGCCCACGCTCGGTCAACGTACGTACGGCACCACATCCGGGCTTTCCGACGGATATGCAGGCACAATTTACCCTGTTAAACATGGTGGCTGAAGGCACGGGAATTATCACCGAAACTATTTTTGAAAATCGTTTTATGCACATTCCTGAACTGATACGCATGGGCGCAAAAGCCGATATTGAAGGTAATACCGCTATTTGTTACGGCGTGCGCAATTTAAACGGCACTGAAGTGATGGCAACCGATTTGCGTGCTTCTGCCAGCTTGGTGTTGGCGGGCTGTATTGCCAACGGCGAAACTATCGTTGATCGCATTTATCATATTGATCGCGGCTATGAACACATTGAAGAGAAGTTGCGCGGACTGGGTGCCAGAATCGAGCGTTTTTCTGACAGCGAAACCGAAGCCTGATGGCAGTTTCCGAGCGCTCTGAAATAGATTATACAACCCGGTTTAAGTCCGGGTTTTTTGTGTTTGCTAGGGTTATAGCTCAAATTATAAACAAAAAGCAACAGACTCTAAAATAATCGAAATCTCATTTTTGCCAAGTGCGGTTTTAAGCTAGAATATAAGCCACTCATTTTAAGAAGAAGTATGAATTGTATGACATCAAGTGTAGAGCTATTGGTGAATGTAACGCCGAACGAAACTCGAATTGCGTTGCTCGACACCGGTGTACTGAAAGAAGTGCACATTGAGCGCGAAGCCAAGCGAGGATTGGTCGGCAATATTTATAAAGGGCGAGTGATGCGGGTGCTGCCCGGCATGCAATCGGCTTTTGTCGATATCGGTTTGGAAAAGGCAGCATTTTTGCACGCCTCCGATATCGTTTCGCACACCGAATGTGTGGATGAATCCGAAAAAAAGCAGTTTGTGGTCAAAGATATCGGTGAGTTGGTGCGTGAAGGTCAGGATATTATCGTGCAAGTGGTGAAAGATCCGCTTGGAACCAAAGGTGCACGTTTAACCACAGATATTACGTTGCCGTCACGCTATTTGGTATTTATGCCGGAAAATAGTCATGTTGGCGTATCGCAACGGATTGAAAGTGAAGAAGAGCGGTTGCGCTTAAAAGCACTGGTCACGGAATATTGTGATGAATTGGGCGGTTTCATTGTGCGAACGGCTTCTGAAGGTTGCTCGGAAGAAGAGTTGAAGCAGGATGCGCAATTTTTGAAACGGCTATGGCGCAAAGTGATGGAACGCAAAGGGAAATACCCAACCCGCTCAATGCTTTACGGCGAACTGGCACTGGCACAGCGCGTGCTGCGTGATTTTGTCGGCACACAAATTGATTTGATTCGAATTGACTCGAAATTGACTTTTCAAGAAGTGGAAACGTTTAGCCAAGAATTTATGCCGGAACTCACCGGGCGCCTGTCGCTGTATACCGGTAATCCGCCGTTGTTTGATTTGTACGGCGTAGAAAATGCGATTCAGCGTGCGCTGGAAAAACGGGTGAATTTGAAATCCGGCGGCTATTTGATTATCGAACAAACCGAAGCCATGACCACGATTGATATCAATACCGGTGGTTTTGTTGGTCATCGTAATTTGGAAGAGACAATTTTTAATACTAATGTCGAAGCGACCCAAACCATTGCACAACAGCTGCAACTGCGCAATCTGGGCGGCATCATCATTATTGATTTTATTGATATGCAAAGCGAAGAGCATCGCGAGCGGGTGTTGCAGTCGTTGAACGAAGCGCTGTCGCGTGATCGGGTTAAAACCAGCGTCAACGGTTTCACCCAACTGGGCTTGGTGGAGATGACCCGTAAACGCACCCGCGAAAGTTTAGAGCATGTGCTGTGCACCGAATGCCCGGCTTGCAAAGGGCGTGGCAGTCTGAAAACGGTGGAAACCGTCAGTTATGAAATTGTGCGTGAAATTGTGCGAATCCACCATCAATACGACAGTGAGCAATTTTTGGTGTATGCCTCAAGAGCGGTGGCGGATTATTTGATCAACGAAGAGGCGCACGGGATTTTGGCTGAGTTGGAAGTGTTTATCGGTAAACAGGTGCAGGTGAAAACCGAAGTGTTTTACAATCAAGAACAATTTGATGTTGTCATCATGTAGACAAACATCAACCGACCCTAATAAAAATAAAGAGAAATTATGCTAAGTAAAGTTTCAGCGTCCCTATTAGAACCAAGTCAACTTTCTATTGCTCAGTTGGCGAATTTATTGGATCATTTTTCCAGCCGACAAATTGATTATGCGGATCTCTATTTTCAGTCTTCGATTGAGGAAAGCTGGTCATTGGAAGACGGCATTATCAAAGAGGGCGGTTTTCATATTGATCGAGGCGTCGGTGTCAGAGCGGTCAGCGGTGAGAAAACCGGTTTTGCTTATGCCGATCAGATCAGTGCGCCACAAGTGCTGCAATGTATCGAGGCGACAAAAGGCATCGCACAGGCTAGCAGTTCGCTGATCAAGCCGATTGCCCTGCATTCGGTCAGCGCACCGATGCGCTATACCGCACTTGACCCGTTGCACAGCTTAAGCCGCGAAAAAAAAATCGAGCTGCTGCATTTGGTCAATCAAACCGCACGTGCTGAAGATTCGCGTGTTATTCAAGTTTCTGCTAGCTTAAATGCGCTTTATGAAGAGGTTTTAGTGGCAGCGACAGACGGTACGTTGGCGGCAGATATCCGTCCGTTGGTGCGGCTCTCGGTGTCGGTATTGGTTGAGCAGCAGGGCAAACGCGAAAGTGGCAGTGCCGGTGGTGGTGGGCGTTTTTCACTAGAATGGTTTTTACAAGACCATCAAGGCGTTAGCCGAACAGTATGGTTTACCAAAGAAGCCGTTCGTCAGGCGCTAGTGAAGCTCAGTGCGGTGCAAGCGCCAGCAGGAATGATGCCGGTGGTGCTGGGGGCAGGCTGGCCGGGCGTATTGTTGCATGAAGCCGTCGGGCATGGTTTGGAAGGCGATTTCAATCGCAAAAAATCCTCACTGTTCAGTGGTAAAATCGGTGAATTAGTGACTTCGCCGCTGTGTACGATAGTCGATGACGGCACATTGGCGGATCGTCGTGGTTCTTTGACTATTGATGACGAAGGGGTGCCGACTCAGCGTAACGTATTAATCGAAAATGGTATTTTGCGCAACTATATGCAAGACAAAATGAATGCTCGTTTGATGGGCGTGGCACCAACCGGTAACGGACGGCGCGAATCTTACGCCCATTTGCCGATGCCACGCATGACCAACACCTATATGCTGGCAGGGCAAAGTAAATTTGAAGATTTGATCGCCTCAGTGGAGCAAGGCATCTACGCACCGCACTTTGGCGGTGGGCAAGTGGATATCACCTCCGGCAAGTTCGTCTTTTCTGCTGCGGAAGCCTATTTGATTGAAAAAGGCAAAATCACCAAACCGGTGGTTGGCGCAACACTGATCGGCAGTGGAATTGAAGTGATGCAAAATGTGTCGATGGTTGCCGATGAATCTGAGCTTGATCCGGGTATTGGTGTCTGTGGTAAAGAGGGACAAAGCGTTCCGGTCGGTGTTGGCCAACCGGCGTTAAAAATTGAACAAATCACGGTCGGCGGCACTAATTAACTTTTGTATTTTGCTAAAGCAATTGCAGCGTCAATCGCTGCTTTTGCCTGTGGACTGTTTTTCCAACAACGGCTGCCAAGGGCTTCGGCGACTTGGCGGCAAATCTCTTCAGACCGCTCTTTGGCAAGCTGTTCAAATGAATCGATCCCAAGCTGCTCTAAGCGTTGGATAACGGTAGAACCCACTCCTTTTAAGGCTAATAACTGGTCACGTTCTGTTGGGGTGAATGGCATAATATTCTCCTTCCGCTTTATGACAACCGTTTTATGATCGCCGTTTTATGATAAATTAAACGGTTTTGAAATTAATCAGTGGATAAAATAGGGTATCTGTTTTATCCAACAAGGAGATAAAACCGTAGTGTTGATAAAAACGGACTGCATTATCATCTTTTGCATCAACCAATAAAGCGTAGGCGCCTATTTCGCTATTTGCCGCGCGTTTTAAGGCATCAATCAATAAAACACCGCCAAATCCTTGCCCGCGAAAGGGCTGATTGACGGCTAATCTACCCATTTTTATGCTCGGAATCGTTGGGTAGCGTGGCAATTTTTTCTTCATTTGCTGCGGGAGATCGCTCAAGCAAATACTATGCGCCGATAAGGTATAATAACCAATAATTTGATGCGTGGTGTTGGTCAAAATGAAACAGTTAGTCAATTTTCTTTTAATATCTTGTGTGACAAAATGTCGGAAATAATGCGTCAATGGTTCAGAGTCACAATCAAAACTATTTCGATCAAAGGTTGAATTTAACGGAATAATACGATAGGTCTCAGTTGTCATCATTTATTTTTCCAATAAATGATGATGCTGTTCAAGCGCTTTTTCCATTGCTGAATTATGTGCTGGCGGTAAGAACAGCGCCTCAGCAAAACGAACCTGATCATTGATAGAAAGTTGCAAAACTTGAGTGTCAGTAATGGTTTTTTGCGCAGCAGACTGAACTGCGGTAATGATAAAATCAGTTAGACTTCGTCCTTCTAACTGTGCTGCGTGTTTGATTAATGTATGCAAATCCTTGCTGATTCTTGCTTCCAACCGTGCGCTATTGATAGTCATCATTATCCCCGCTATATTATCCTGTTAATTATTTTGTCTAAATTATTATCCGTCAATTTGCCGTACAAAGCAAGCGTAGCGATTTGTCGAGATAACAGTTGCTTGCCGACAGAAATCGTTTTATTTTAGACCCTAATTAACAGTAGTAAGCAAAAGGAAGCAGTATGACACAATATACCAGAGCAACGTTTGATCAGGTTTTAATTCAGAATTATACCCCGGCGGATTTTATTCCGGTCAGAGGTAAAGGCAGCACGGTTTGGGATCAAGACGGCAAGGACTATATCGATTTTACCAGTGGTGTGGCGGTCAATTCATTAGGGCACTGCCCGGATGAGGTGGTGGAGGTGTTGAAGCGGCAAGGGGAAACGCTATGGCACTCAAGCAACTGGTTTACCAGTGAACCGGCGTTGGAGCTGGCATCAAAATTAATTGAGCTCACTTTTGCTGAGCGTGTGATGTTTGCCAACTCTGGGGCAGAAGCCAATGAGGCGGCACTGAAATTGGCACGTCGCTATGCGGTCGATCATTTTGGTTATCAAAAAAGTAAAATTATTTCTTTTAAACAGAGCTTTCACGGCAGAACATTGTTTACGGTCAGCGTGGGTGGACAACCTAAGTATTCCGATGGCTTCGGACCGAAACCGGCAGATATTGTCCATGTACCGTTTAATGATTTAGATGCCGTAAAAGCGGTGATCGACGATCACACCTGTGCTGTGATTATCGAACCGATTCAGGGCGAAAGTGGGGTATTGCCGGCGACACAGGCATTTTTACAAGGGTTACGCCAGTTGTGTGATCAATATCAAGCGCTGCTGATTTTTGATGAAGTCCAGACCGGTATCGGGCGCAGCGGAGAGTTTTTTGCCTATATGCATTACGGGGTCGTGCCGGACATTTTGACCTCCGCCAAGGCGCTTGCCAATGGCTTTCCGATCAGTGCGATGTTGACCAGCGATAAAATCTCAAAAAGTTTCTCGCCGGGCGTGCATGGCACCACATTTGGCGGTAATCCGTTGGCTTGTGCGGTGGCGGTGAAGGTCGTGGACATGATCAGTCAACCGCACTTTTTACAGCAAGTCCAACAGCGTTCAAAACAGTTGATTGAAGCGCTGGAAAAAATTAACCAAAAAGCCAAACTGTTCACTACTGTACGTGGCTTAGGGCTGTTAATCGGGGCGGAACTGACAGCAGAATATCAGGATAAAGCGGCGGAATTGCGCAATAAAGCCAATCAGTTTGGGCTGATGTTGCTGGTTGCCGGCCCTAATGTGCTGCGTTTTGCGCCGTCGCTGAATATCAGTGACGAGGAGTTTGCGTTGGGCATTCAGCGTTTTGAGCAAATGGTCGATTCTTTAGCATAATGAACGTAGTCTAGAATAAGCAAAGTGCGGTTTTGTGGTGTGAACAAACCGCACTTTGTTATGATCTCTTTGTCTATGGCAGGATAATCAACCCGGCTTCTCGCTCAATAGCCGTTCAATAATTTTCTTATTTGCCGGTGGGAATTGCCCGCTGTCCAAGGCGTGTTGTTCAATCCAAAAACCGTCTTGTCCTTCACGACCAAAGGGTTGGTTTAGCCACTCTTCGATCAGGTAAAAACTGAGTTCGATCACTTTTTTCGGATATTCGAATTGAAAACGTTCGTAGAGTTCGGCTTTGATCACCATAATCCCGATCTCTTCTTCCAATTCACGTCGCAGCGCCTGTTCCGGGCTCTCATTGGCTTCGACTTTGCCACCGGGGAACTCCCAGCTTTGGGCAAAGTCTTTGCCTTCTAAGCGTCGTGTCAGAAAGATTTGTTGGAATTCGTTACGAATAATGCCGACAGCAACTTTGATCAGCGGTTTTTTGCTCACGGCTTTTTGAGTAAGTGCGGTCATGGTTTTCCTATGTTCTTAGCCCGACCAAGGCTATTTGCAGAGTGGTCGGGCGTTGATCGGGTTACTTAATTTTGCCGTGGCAATATTTATATTTCTTACCCGAGCCACAAGGGCAAGGTGCATTACGGCTGACTTTCGGCATCTCATCCGTGTCCGCAGTTTCACCCTGTTGCTCCCCGTTTTGGTGGTATTGCAACGCAGCAGCCTGACGCTCGGCAGCTTCACGGCGCAAGCGCTCGGCTTCTTCCACCTCTTCTTGCGTGCGCACCTGCACTTTACTCAAGGTGCTAATCACGGTCAGTTTCAAGGTGTCCAGCATTTCGGTAAACATCTGGAACGACTCTTTTTTGTATTCTTGCTTCGGATCTTTTTGCGCATAGCCACGCAGATGAATCCCACGGCGCAGGTGATCCATTGCCGCCAAATGCTCTTTCCACAATTCGTCCAGAATTTGCAGCATCAAGCCTTTTTCAAATGAACGCATATTCTCAGCACCGACCATCTCTTCCTTGCGTTTATGCTCGTTGATCGCAGCTTCCAGAATACGTTCGCGCAGGTTCTCTTCATGCAGGTGGTTATCTTCCTCCAGCCATTTACTGAGTGGTAAACTCAGGGCAAAGTCGTTTTGCAGACGGGTTTCCAAGCCCTCCACATTCCATTGCTCTTCCAACGATTGTGGTGGAATGTACTGATCGATAACGCTGTTGAACACGTCTTCACGAATCACATTGATGGTTTCGGAAATATCTTGGTGATCGAGCAAATCATTACGTTGTGCATAAATAGCATGGCGCTGATCATTGGCAACATCATCGAATTGCAACAGGTTTTTACGCCCGTCGAAGTTGTGTGCTTCCACTTTGGCTTGTGCGCTGGCGATCACTTTTGCCAGCAATTTGGATTCCATCGCTTCGCCCGGTTCGCTGAAGGCTTTGCGCATCATATTCAACTTGCTTTCGTTGAGGTAAATCCGCATTAAGGCATCGTCTAACGACAAATAGAAACGGGAAGAACCCGGATCACCTTGACGTCCGGAACGACCACGCAACTGGTTGTCGATGCGGCGTGATTCATGACGTTCGGTGCCGATAATGTGCAGACCACCGGCCTCCATCACAATTTTATTTCGTTCTTTCCAATCGGCTTTGATTTTGGTGATCTGCTCTTCGCTCGGATTATCCAATTTAGCGATTTCGGCACGCCAGTTACCGCCCAACACAATGTCAGTGCCGCGCCCCGCCATATTGGTGGCGATGGTGACTGCGCCCGGCACGCCGGCATCGGCGACGATTTCCGCTTCCTGTGCATGGAATTTGGCGTTTAAGACGTTATGTTTAATCCCGGCTTTAGTTAAGGTGTTCGACAGCAATTCGGATTTTTCAATCGAGATTGTGCCGACCAACACCGGCTGCTGCCGGGCGATGGCTTCTTTGATGTCGTGGACAATCGCATTGAATTTGTCTTCTTCGTTTTGGTACATCAAATCGGTACGGTCATCGCGGATCATCGGTTGATTGGTTGGCACCACAATCGTTTCTAAGCCGTAAATTTGTTGAAATTCAAAGGCTTCAGTATCTGCCGTGCCGGTCATGCCCGCTAATTTTTCGTATAAACGGAAATAGTTTTGGTAAGTAATCGATGCGGTCGTTTGATTTTCGCTCTGAATTTTAACGTTTTCTTTGGCTTCAATCGCTTGGTGCAAACCTTCAGACCAACGGCGTCCCTGCATCGTACGCCCGGTATGTTCGTCAACAATCACGATTTCGCCGTCTTTAACAATATAATCAACATTGCGTTCAAACAGGGTATGCGAGCGCAACGCCGCATAAACGTGGTGCAGCAAAGTAACCCTTGATGGCGAATAGAGCGAGTCTCCTTCTTTCATCAATCCGGCTTCGGTTAACAAATTTTCTATCTTCTCTTGTCCGCGCTCGGTTAAAAATGCCTGCTTGTTTTTCAGATCCAGGGTGTAGTCACCAGTGCCTTGATATTCCTCGCTGTCCTCTTTTTCTTGGAATACCAATTTGGGAATCAGTTTATCAATCGCAATATACAGCTCGGAACTGTCTTCTGCCTGACCGGAAATAATCAGCGGGGTACGGGCTTCATCGATTAAAATCGAATCCACCTCATCGACCAACGCATAATACAGCGGGCGTTGAAAACGATCTTCCGGTGAATGCGCCAGATTATCACGCAGGTAATCAAAACCCAGTTCGCTGTTGGTGGCATAGGTCACATCGGCGGCATAGGCAGCACGTTTTTGTTCATGGGATAAGCCCGGAATATTGACACCGACCGTCATACCAAGAAATTCGAATAGCGGGCGGTTGGTTTCCGCATCGCGGCGCGCCAAGTAGTCATTGACCGTCACCACATGCACGCCACGACCGGTCAGGGCGTTGAGGTAACAAGGAAGTGTGGCGGTTAGGGTTTTACCTTCACCGGTGCGCATTTCGGCAATTGAGCGATCATTTAAGATCATGCCACCGAGCAATTGTACATCAAATGGGCGCATACCTAAGGTACGCTGGCAAGCCTCACGCACGGTAGCGAAGGCTTCCGGCAGAATTTTTTCTAGGCTTTCGCCTTTTTCCAAGCGTGCTTTGAATTCGGCAGTTTTGCCTTTTAGTTGTTCGTCGGTCAGTGCTTGGTATTCGGCTTCCAATTGGTTGATTTGGTGGACACGTTTGTTCAGGCGACGTAACACGCGATCGTTACGGCTGCCAAATAATTTGGTTGCAATAGTTCTTAACATATTTTTATCTTCATCAAAGGAGTCATTAATCGGTTTGCAGTTGCAAACGAGAATCTTATTTTACCGCCGTTACTCAGGTTAAAGTGCGGTTTGTTGCGGATTAAACAGTGGCAAACGGACCGGCTCGAATCGGCGGTAAAGATTCGGAAAGAGAAGCGATGACAACAAAAAGTGCGGTTTGTGGCGCTACTGTGGCTGTCGGAACGGCTTGTTGCGGTTCTGGCTGATATTGTGCTTGTTGATAAAAAGCGCTTTGAATCTGCCGAGTTTGTGTTGTCTGCTGAATTTGTTGGTAGGCTTGATTATCGTTTTGCTGTGTTGGGTTGCCGACAGCACTGACCGGCACGGCTAAAATCGCAATAATTCCCAACAGGAATTGCGACCAAAAGTGCGGTTTGCGGTGACGGTATGCGTGCAACAAGTTCATCAGTGATTAATGCCTTCGGCAACATGCGGTTATTTAAAATGCTGTGCTATTATAGAGCATCGTCGGCAGAATGTCATACATCAAATCCGGCGGATACTGTTCATTCACAAATAAATAGGGGCGAATCTCCGCAAAACAAGCCATGCGTTACAATAAAATGAAAAATATCACCGACATTGTCGAGAAAAGCCCATTGGCGGAAATTGCACGGCGCAGTTTACTGTTGGGCGATCTGAACCGCACTTTGCAACAATGCTTTCCACCAGAGTTTAAAGGGCGGTTTCGGGTGGCGAATATTCGCGATGAGGTGTTGTATTGTGAAGTGCAAAATGCAACGTTGCGACAAGGGATTCTGTTTCGTCAAGCAGAGTTACTGGCGTTGGTGCAGCAAGCATTTCCTGCGGTCAAACGGCTGGTGTTTAATATTAATCCTGAATTGGCGGCACTTTGATTTTTCGCCGACTAGCACGAAAAATCGCAATCAGTTCATTCACTTTTATCCGATTTTCACCGTTTTGGCTGATGTGGCGTTGCACCATCAGTGGTGTTATGTCGGCGCCGTGGTAAATTTGGCGAGTAAACGGCGTATCGTGGTTAGAAATCAGTACCGTTGTGCGGCGATGCTCCGCATGATGTTTAGCCAGATTGGCTAGCTGTTGCTGCTGCTCCAAGCTAAAACCATTGCCGGAATAGTGGGTGAAATTCGAGTTTTGCGACAGCGGCGCATAAGGCGGATCGCAATACACCACGCTGTTGCGGTCGGTATATTCAAAACTGTCGTGAAAACCGACGCAGATAAATTCGGCGTTTTGTGCTTTTTGGCTAAAATAACGGATCTCTTGCTCTGGAAAATAGGGTTTCAGATAAGCGCCGAACGGCACATTGAACTGCTGTTTGCTGTTATAGCGGCAAAGCCCGTTATAACCGAAACGGTTTAAATACAGGAACAGCACCGAGCGCTGAAAAATATCCAAAGTGCGGTTGAACTCAGCGCGTTTGGCATAATAAAAATCAGCGCTGTTGGCATCGGGGTGCTGAAACAGTTTGCGGCTTTCCACAATAAAGTGCTGCGGATCCTGTTTCACCGTATTGAACAGATTGATTAAATCGGCATTTAAATCTGCCAAAATATAGTGCTGGAAGTGCGTATTCAGAAAAACTGAACCGGCACCAACAAAAGGTTCAATCAGCACCTTTTTATTTTTCGGTAATAATTTGTTGATCTCATCGGTCAGGCGGAATTTACCGCCTGCCCATTTTAAAAAAGGGCGGTGTTTCAACAGAGGATTAGTGGACGACATGGTTTTAGTCGAACTGACTGCAATGGTTGATGGCTTGTCTGACTAATGCCGAATCGCTATTGGTCGTGACGTAGGCTTGCCCCAAACGTTGTAACAACACCAAACGTAATTTGCCTGCCAAGACTTTTTTGTCGCGCATCATCAACGGCAGATAATCATCTGCGCTCATGCCATCCGGCGAAACCGTCGGCAGATTGGCGCGTACCAGTAATTTTTCCAGACGGAACACATCTTGGTGACTTAAATTGCCTAATAAATGCGAAAGATCCGCTGCCATTAGCATACCGACTGCTACGGCTTCGCCGTGCAACCAACTGCCATAGCCCAAATGGGTTTCGATCGCATGCCCGAAAGTGTGTCCTAGATTCAGCAATGCGCGATCACCCTGCTCGGTTTCATCACGGGCAACCACATCGGCTTTCAACTGACAGCAACGTTGAATACAATAGTGCAATTGTTGCGGCTGCAAGCTCACCAGGTCATCAATATGTTGTTCCAACCATTCGAAAAACGCCAAATCCAGAATCGCACCATATTTAATCACTTCCGCTAAGCCAGCAAAAACTTCACGTTTTGGCAGGGTATCTAAGCTGGCGCTGTCGATAATCACTGCGCAAGGTTGATAAAATGCGCCGATCATATTTTTCCCAAGTGCATGGTTGACGCCGGTTTTACCACCGACGGAGGAATCCACTTGTGACAGCAGCGTGGTTGGAATCTGCATCAAACGCACGCCACGTTGGTAACTAGCGGCAGCAAATCCGGCAACATCACCAACCACACCGCCGCCCAGTGCGATGATGGTGGTGTCACGTCCGTGATTAGCTTGCAAAAGTGCGGTAAAAATCAGATTGAGTGAGTCCAGCGTTTTGTATTGCTCGCCGTCAGGAATCAACACTGAGGAAACTTGACAGCCCAAGCGGTTGAGACTGTCGCTGACGGTTGCCAGATAGTGTTCCGCAACGGTCGGATTGGAGACAATCATCACCTTGTCACCGCACTTTAACGGGGCGTAGCTGCTGCTTTCCGCCAAAATATGGCTGCCGATTCTAATCGGATAACGGCGATCTTTCAGTTCGACATTGACTTCAATCATGTTGCGCTCTCAGGTTGGTGGTGAGAATGATCAGCTAATTAACGGAGGAAAAAGCTTCCAAGCGATCGATTAACTGGTTTGCCATGGTTTTAGCGTTTTGTTCGTCGGTACTCATGGTAATATCGGCGATCTCTTGGTACAACGGATTGCGCACTTTGGCCAGATCTTCCAGCACTTTGCGCGGATCGTCCACATCTTGCAGCAGCGGGCGTTTTTTGTCGCGCAGGGTGCGCTGATGTTGTTTATCGACCGTGGTTTCTAAATAGACTACGATGCCACGAGCCGATAAATGGTTGCGTGTGTCTTTTGATAGCACTGCGCCGCCGCCGGTGGAAAGCACCACCCCTTGCAGTTGGGTCAATTCATTAATAATCCGTTCTTCCCGTTTGCGGAAGCCGTTTTCGCCTTCTACGTCAAAAATCCAACTGATGTCAGCGCCGGCACGTTGTTCGATCTCGTTGTCAGAGTCGATAAAATCCATTCCGAGTATTTGTGCCAATTGGCGACCGATGGTGCTTTTGCCCGCACCCATCGGACCGATTAAAAATATATTACGTTTTTCAGCCATGTTATTTTATATTCTTGTTAATTAAATGGTTAATGAGATTTGCCGATGCAAACACGTTGTTGAAGGAATTTCAAGAAAGGGAGATTTCTTCGCCGGATTCATCGCAGGACATTCATCAGAGAATCGTGGCAGCTTAAACGGTAAAAATACTCCATGAGCTTCAACTTTTAATTTAAGGGAGTAATTATCGCAAGAAATCGACCCAGTTTTCAACCTTCTATCTTGATATTTGCCTTTTTAATTCACAAAAATAACCAAGTTGACACAAAAGTGCGGTTTGCCGCTTTAAAAGCCGTAGCGAAATGGGCGTGTCGGGTGACCGCTAACGGCATTGGGGTGATTTTGTTGTTGATCAACAATATGTGGTGTAACAAAAATCACCAATTCACGTTTGGCGTAGCGTTTGCTTTCGTTGCCGAACAACCGTTTGGCCCCCGGAATATCGCCCAGCAGCGGCACTTTGTTTTCCCCGTTAACCAAGGTGTCGTGAAAGACACCGCCGAGTACGATGGTTTCACCGTGCCGAGCGAACACTTGGGTTTGGATCTCCTGCTTATCGATGGTGGTCATCTGCTGGTTGCCGTAAGCCACACTGTTGCCGGGCGAATTTTGGCTGATCATCAAATCCAACAAAATAGTGTTGTCGTGTGAAATATGCGGAGTGACGTCTAAGCCGAGCACCGCATCACGAAATTCGACGCTTTGGGTTTCGTTGCGGCTATTATTCACTATATAAGGAATTTCAGTGCCTTGTTTGATGCTGGCGCTTCTTTTGTTGGTGGTCAGAAGACGCGGACTGGCGATGATATTAACATTGTTTTCGCGCTCAAGTGCGGTCAGTTCCAAGTCCAGCAAGCGACTGTTGATTTTGGCGACTTGCAGTGAAACACTGGCGGCGTTGCTGTATTCGCTGCCGAAATTGATGTTCAAATTATTGTCAATCTCGGCAAAACCGTTGGCATTCAAATTGCCAGCGATGCGGTGGCTTTGTCCGCTAGGTTCGAACAAGCCCCAACGCACGCCCAATTCGCGCAAACTTTCGTCGCTGATGGTAACGATCCGTGCTTCAATTAACACTTGTCTGGCAGGTTGATCCAAACTCGTGATAACCTTGCGCAGAGACGCTATGTTTTCTGATTTTTCTTGAATAATCAAACTATTGCTACGTTCATCAAAACTAATGCTGCCGTGAGGTGATAAAAACGAACCATTGCCGCCGGTGAGTGATTGTATCAGTTCAGCGGCTTTTGCGTGGCGCAACGGAATATTGACGGTTTGCAGTTTAGGTGTTGACTCAAGTGTGGTTTCAACAGTGCTGACTGAGCTGCTTGATGAGTTTTGACGTGGGCTGACAAAATAGTCACCGTTGAGGTTTTCGATCTCCAATTGATGAATCTTGCCAACAGCTTGCAGCACTTGCTCAAATGAGGTCTGTTTTAAATGCAGACTGATATGACCTTTCAGACTGTCGTCCAACACTAAATTAACGTCCTGCTGCTGAGCTAATGCTTGCAAGGTGCTGATAAGCGGCGCTTGTTTTAAGCTGAGCGCAAAAGTGCGGTTTGTGCTGTTTTCACTTGCAGCAACTACAGTGGTTTGAAGCAAAAAATAGAGCAATACTAGGCGTAAACGAGGCATAAGGTTTTTCTCCATGACAGATTCACAACGGAATACTGCGTTGCAGCGACGGGGTTTGACAACGTTGCAGTACGATACGTCGTGTTTCGATGGCAGTGATTTGCCATTGATCTTGTGCTATGACGTCATTTAAACGGCTGTCGATAATCACGTTGTCGGGGGTAGACCAAAGCACTACGCTATGATTTGCATAATGAATCAAGCCGATAACCTTCAGCTGCGCTAACGGGAAATGGTCGATTAATAACAGACTGTTGATATTGCAGCTGGTGTGTTGGAGCAGTCGATTTTCGGCGGTTATCGGTTCGGCAAGTTGACTTAACGCTGTCTGAGAAATTGGGGAAAACGGATCATTAAAGCGCTCATTGGCGCCGACAAAACAGGCGCAGGCGAGTAAAAGTGCGGTCAGGCAAGATTTAGTCATCGGCAATCTCCTTATCAATCGTGTCCTCAGAAAAAAGTAAATTGAGAATAGCCTGGGTGGCAGGCTGCTGTTCTGTGTGTTGTAGCGTCAGGTTTAACAGTTTTAATTCAGTGAATTGCTGCTGTAGCGCGGCTACAAAGTGTGAAATATCATAAAAACTGCCCTGTAACTCCAATTGTAACAACGGAGAACGAGAAAATTGCCAGTGCTGTTGTTCGATGTTGAGTGCGCTGAAACTTGCGACCGCACTTTGTAAGCGCTGATTCAGTGTGGCAATTTTGGCTGCGGTTTGTGGCGCCAGTTGGGCGTTGATCTGTTCAGCTTTGCGGGTTAATAGCGAAACAATTTGCTGTTTTTGTCGCTGTTGATGTTGTAAATCGGCGGAACTAAGTGAGGTGTCATGCAATTGCTGCTGTAGGCGGACAATTTCTGACAGAGGATAAGTGCAGAGCAGCAATACTAACGCAATAGCAAATAACGATTTCAGCCACAATGGCGCTGTAACCAAGCGGGCAGGTGGCGAATAGGGCGAGAGTTTAAGGCGTGTCATCGGTTTTTTCCTCCGTTTTTGCACGCTGCCAACGCAAGGCAAAATGAAATTCCAGTTGCTGATGGTTTAAATCGAACTGCTCCAATTTAATCGTTAACTTATGCTGCCGATGGTTGAGCAGCAGCGGATATTCGGCAAAATAAGGTTCGAAACTATGGCGCAACTGTTCAAACTCTTGTTCGGAGGGGGTTGAACCTTGCAGCAATATTTGATAATCGAACGGGGGCTGCACGCTAATCGAGGCACTGGATAAGCGCCCTTGTGACAGTGGCAGACGGCTTAAAAAATCACTAAATCGGTTAAAAATCGTTTGATCGGGAACGATAAACACCGCACTTTCACTGCTATTAGCTTGTTGCAGTTGATTGATTTGTTGTTGCAGCCGTTGGTTTTCCGCACGAAGTGTGGCTTGGGCTTGGCTTTGTTGTGACAAGCTCTGTTGTAATAGCTGTTGATAGTCAAACAGTTGCCACAGCACCAGTGCCGCAAGGCACAACACAGCAAACAGTGCGATAATAAAAGTGTACATTTGGCGGTCTAGCTGCTTGCTGCGCCAATCGAGCAGGTTAATTTCGGCTTGCATCGTAGCGATTCACCTTGCTCAAGTGTTTGAAGTTATGTTGCTGTCGTAGTGCACAGCCCAATGCGACAAAATAGGGATATTGCTGTGAATCGATCGCAATCAGCGGGGCAGGCTGGCAATCTTGTTGCAGTGCCGCCAGCGAATTCGGGTCAGCATACACCAGATAGCACATATTCTCTTGGCTAGAGGTTTCACTTGGCGGCTGTTGTTGCCAGAATGCCTGTAAAAGTGCGGTCAGTGGCTGTGAAGGGCGGTAAAATTGGACTAAATTATCCTGCCGCTGTTGCAGCAAAATGCTGTGTTGCTCGTCTTGGTAAATAAACAGCGTGTTTTCATTGCGGATAATCTCACCTTGAATTTCAGCGCAATAGTGAAATGCCCGTAGCAGGGCGTGGGCATGAAAATCCAATATATCCAAGTGCAGTGGTAAAAATTGTTCACACTGTTGCTGAATATTCTGTTTTTTCGCGGCATAAATCTGGACATAATCAATTTGCCGTTCAGTGCCAATATGTTGCAACGGGCTAACACTAAAATCAAATTGCAGCAATTGTTCTTCAATCGGCAAATGCTGTTGTAGAATCAACCGCACTTGGCGATATAATTCGTGTGGCTGTTTAATGTGTGGCAACAGCAGGTGTTTTTGCCACAATAAACGTGGCTCCAGACAGGCAATATAAATAAACTTGGCTTGACGGCGGAGTTTTGTCGCAAATTGTAATCTTAATAATTGTGGCAGTTGCGACAGCTGCTCACAAGGCAATCGCTCGAAACAGGGCTGCTGCTCATCATTGAAAAATGCAATTTCGATGTGTTCTCGATTCTTATGGAGACCGATCGCATAGCTTGAGCGCTGAAAAAGTAGCTTCATTGTATAAAAATATCCTCATTATTTGCCATAGTGTGTGTAAAATAGTATCGTTGTGCTTAATTGTAGGCGGGCAAACCGCACTTTGCGTTTTATGGCAGCTTTTTATGGCAGTAAGTGTGGCGTAAAAATATTGGATTATTGACTTTTTAGAGAGAAATTTTCGGTGAAGATCGCAAAATTAATATTAAGTACCCTATTAACGTTGGTTATTTTGGGTTGTGTGGTGTTGGCAGTCGCCTATTTTCAGATTAAATCGGATTTGCCGGATGTTAAAGCACTACGTACCGTCGAGTTGCAGCAACCAATGCAGATTTATACCGCTGACGGGAAATTAATCGGTGAAGTCGGCGAGCAACGCCGGATTCCGGTTACCTTGGAACAGATTCCAAAACCGTTGATCGATGCCGTTTTGGCGACGGAAGACAGCCGTTTTTATACCCATTATGGGCTGGATCCGATCGGGATTGCGCGTGCATTAAAAGTAGCCATCAGTGACGGCGGGGCATCGCAAGGCGCCAGCACCATTACGCAACAATTGGCGCGTAACTTCTTTTTGACCCCGGAAAGAACGCTGGTCAGAAAAGTAAAAGAAGCCATTTTAGCCATCGAAATCGAAAAAAATCTCAGCAAAGATGAAATTTTGAGTTTGTATCTGAACAAAATTTATTTAGGATACCGCTCTTACGGTGTTGCCGCCGCCGCCAAAACCTATTTTGGTAAAGATCTAAACCAGCTGACATTAAGCGAAATGGCAATGATCGCCGGCTTACCGAAAGCGCCGTCAACCATGAATCCGCTTTACTCTTTGCAGCGTGCGACCGAGCGGCGCAATGTGGTGTTGGCACGGATGTCGGATGAAAATTATATTTCGCAGCAACAGTATCAACAAGCAAAAGACGAGCCGCTGGTGGCGAGTTATCACGGTAGTCAGCTGGATTTTCAAGCAGATTATGTGACCGAAATGGTGCGTCAAGAGATGGTGAAACTCTACGGTGAAGAAAATGCCTATGCCAAAGGCTATAAAGTTTACACCACCGTGGATTCGAGCGATCAATTGAATGCACAAATTGCGTTGCGCAATAATTTGATTAATTATGATATGCGCCACGGCTATCGTGGCGGTGCGCCGTTATGGAAAAGTGGCGAAAGCCCTTGGGAAGAAGAGCGGATTATCGGCTTTTTGAAAAAAATACCGAACAGCGAGCCATTGATTCCGGCAGCGGTGATGAAAACCGATCGTAGTGGGGCTGAACTATTGCTGACATCCGGTGAGCGAATGCAGTTGCCGTTATCTGCGATGAAATGGGCGGGCGCTACAGCCTCTAACTTAAAGATTAACGTAGGCGAACAAATTTGGATTCGCCAGAACAGTAAGCAGGAGTGGATGTTAGGACAGTTACCATTGGCCAATTCCGCTTTGGTATCACTCAACAGCGATAATGGGGCAATTGAAGCGATTGTTGGGGGATTCAGTTTTGGTCAGAGTAAATTTAATCGTGCCACCCAATCGATGGTACAAGTCGGATCGTCGATTAAACCGTTTATCTATGCTGCGGCAATGGATAAAGGTTTGAGCTTGGCGACCATTTTGAACGATAGCCCGATTACGATTCGGCTGCCGGGACAAAAACCATGGTCACCAAAGAATTCCCCTAATCGCTACGACGGACAACTGCGTTTACGCCAAGGGCTGGCACAATCGAAAAACGTGATGATGGTGCGTGCGGTGCAAATGGTCGGAATCAATTATGTAGCCGACTTCCTGCCGCGCTTTGGCTTTAAACGCGATCAATACCAAGCAACGGAAGCACTGGCGTTAGGCGCCGCATCTTTCACACCACTAGAAATGGCGCGTGGTTATGCCGTGTTTGATAACGGCGGATTTTTGATTGATCCTTATCTTATCGAAAAGATTTTGGATAACGAAGGCAAAGAGATCTATCTTGCCAACCCGAAACTGGCTTGTTTCAGTTGTAATGATATTCCGGTGATCTACGGTGAGCAGCAAAAGTTGGAGATATTAGATGACTCGCTGCAAAATAATGTGCAATCGAACACCGCAGATAATTCAAATCTGGAAGGTGATCCGGATCAGCAGCCGGAAACCGTGCCGGACATTCCTGAATTGCAAATTGCCAATACCCAGCTACAAGATGGTCCGCAGTTGCTGGCGCAATCAATGACACAAAATCAAGAAAAACAATACGCTCCGAGGGTGATTAGCGGTGAATTGGCATTTCTAATCCGTAGCGCCTTACAGTCTGGCGTTTATGGTGAAGCCGGTAGCAGTTGGAACGGCACAGGCTGGCGTATGGCAAGTCAAATCAAACGCAAGGATCTCGGCGGAAAAACCGGTACTACCAATAACTCGAAAGTGGCTTGGTATGCCGGTTACGGTGCTAATTTTGCGACAGCGGTGTATGTTGGTTTTGATGATAATAAATATGAATTGGGACGTGGCGAAGCCGGCGCCAGCACTGCGATGCCGGCATGGCAGGAATATATGAAACAAGCGTTGGCAAACGTACCGGAGCGTGCCGACCCACCACCACCTAATATCATTGAAAAACGGATCGATAAATCCACTGGTTTGCTCAGCGACAGCGGACGAGTTGAATATTTCATCAAAGGCACCGAACCAACTCGCCGTTATATCAGAGAACAAGGCTACCAAATTATGGTCAACCCCGGTGACGGCAAACCCCCTCAGGTAGAAGAATTATTTTAATTTCTGCTTAAAAGAGGAAACTATGGCGCAAGTTTATGACTTGCGCCATTAATCATAAGTGCTAAATTCTGCCAGAATCAATATGTCTGTCGTGAAAAATAGTAATGATAAAAGATACTATTATATCTTTTATTGCCCAAAAGGAGTATAGTTGGATATTATTATGTCTTATTTGGAGTTTTATGAATAAGCTATCCCTTTTATCCGCTTACGATGTTCAACAATCAGTTGCAACCTATCTGCGCCAAAAACGTAAGGAAAAAAAACTTTCGCGGAAAGCCCTTGCCGAACGTTGCCTTGTGCCGGAAGCGACTATCAAAAAATTTGAAACCACCGGACAAATCTCCCTGCGTCAGCTACTGATGATTTGGCAAATTGTAGCGGATTTAAAGCCGTTTCATGATCTAACCAAACCAGCGGCGAAACCCATGCCGAAGAGTATTGCAGAGGTGCTGGCCAATGATTAACACCAAACAACTTGAAGTGTGGCGCACACTGAAGAAGATAATGCATACTGTTATCTATTCCTCAAGGTAAGAAAATATTGATAAATTGCCATCACAGCCTGTTCGACTTTTGCGGCGCATTCTTGTGTCTCTTTGGCAGAAGGGTGATCATCTAAATTAAGATCGTCGCCCTTAAAATAAGCGAATGAACGAATTAAATCATATTGCTCTTGGATTTTATCGGGTAGATTCCCCCAACCGGAGACTTTGGCACCAATAATATAGCCTGAACACCACGAATCTAAAATTATGAAATCATTAGTGCTTTCCTCAAAATAAGCATAAAATAACGGACTGTTTAAACGTTGTATCACATCATTATAATGACGGAAAATTAAAGACAATAACAGATTAAATGTATTCTCATCGGGTATGCTTTCTTGTGCATTTTCATCAAAAATAGCAGGCAGCCATTGATTTGGTACAACCAGTTCAGGGCTGGAAAGGATGGCAGTAAGTAAGCCGTCTAATTCGCTTAAGCTTAAAATATTATAACCACTCTCACGTTCCGCTCCATATTCCAACAGTAAATCATCTAATAATGCTAATTCTTCATCTTCTAAAGATTCATCTAATTGTTGCATAAGGTTTTTCTCCGTTTCATTATCGAGTTATCATGTATAAGCTGTCATTTTGCAAGGTATTTGCTCTATAATATTTTTAATCATCTGTTCGGTAATGCAATACTACTGATAACGCAAGTTTGTAATTTGTGCTGAAAAATAATAACGATTATTAGATTTTGTTTATAAATCAAAGGCAAAAAAGGTGCAAGTTGTAAACTTGCGTCAATAGTGGGAGCTTCATCTAGAAGTTTATAAAAAGAATGTGTGCTTAGGTAGGGCTCCCCACACCTACACACGATCAAAGAAACCGCTATTTCAGATTTCCGCCTGCGATCTGGGAGATTCATCGCTTTTCTAAGCACCGTTTAAACATAGCATATTCGGATAAAAAACAACATAGAAATCGATTAAATGATAAAAGTTATAGTTAATAACGAGTAGTAAGTGATAAACCTGTGCTATAGAAGAATACTATAAAGATTATTTATTTTGATATAGCTCGTTCAATCCGATAGGTTTTAAATCATTTTTTGTTAATGATAGGCATTCTTCAAATTTTTCTGTTTCTTTTAAACTATCTAATTTTGGACAAATAACTTTATGGCTTTCAGTATTCAAGATTAAATAACCAAATAAATAG
>NZ_VDHB01000012.1:0-970 GCF_006227735.1 Testudinibacter sp. 'clade 2' | reverse complement strand
AATCCGCCCCTTGTATATTCAAAATAAAGTATACTAGCAACACAGCACCGAATCGTTATCCACAGCTTGACCGCCCCTAGAGCATCAACTCGTCTTGTAGCGTAGGCGTGGATAACGTTCATCAACAAAACCGAACAGTTGAAATAACGAAACCCGAATACAAGGCTGGTTAATGATGAACAACACTCCGATTTATTGTGGCATTGATGTTGCTAAACGTTCTCTTGTCGTTGGATTAACCGACAAGAAAAAAACAAAAACACAAACCAATAACCCAAAAGGTATCGCCCATCTTTTGGACTATCTTCAGCGTTTTGAAATCGCACTGGTTACCCTTGAAGCCACCGGCGGATTAGAACTGCCGGTTGCCAAAGCGTTAGCGCATGCCGGCTTTCGCGTCTTGGTTGCCAATCCGCTTAAAGCGGCTCAATATGCCCGTTCTCAATCGATGACCAAAACCGATGAGAAAGACGCCTTCAATCTGGCACGTTATGGACGAGATTTAGACCTTAACGGTGAGGCGGAAAAAATGCTGTTTGTGCCGCTGACCGAACAACAAGAGCAGCTTGAAGCGCTGGTGGTTCGCCGTCGGCAACTTGTCGATATGCGCGTTGCCGAATTAAATCGCTTGCAACAAATTCACGAATCCCAGCAAGACAGTGTTCGTCAACATATCGAAATGCTCAATACCCTGATTGCTCGGCTGGATAGTGATATTGACGACCATAATCAGCATTTTAACGAGAAAGCTGAGCTTATTGCGGAGATTAAAGGTGTCGGAAAGAACTGCGTTGCGGTGTTGATGTCAAGTTTACCGGAACTGGGCAAGCTCTCGAATAAACGTATTGCTTCACTGGTTGGCGTGATTCCGCACACACAGCAAAGTGGGCAATGGACGGGGAAATCATTCTGCCACGGTGGGCGTGCTATTGTTCGCAATGCATTATATATGGCGGTGTTATCTGCTGTT
>NZ_VDHB01000119.1:0-11956 GCF_006227735.1 Testudinibacter sp. 'clade 2' | reverse complement strand
ACACTGTGGGGCGAACCTTATTATCCGGTGGTGAAAGCGTAAATTGAAACACAAAGTGCGGTTGAGGGCACTTTATCAATTGTGCTGGATAAAAATCAGCAATATATCATTGAATACTATGAGCATTATAATTACCAAAACTGTATGAATTAGGTAATTATAATGCTCAATAAATCTAAATCTCCAATGCTTTTTCCGAAATACCAACAGGCATTAAAACAAGTGGGCGAAAATATCAAATTAGCAGCCAAAAGACGAAAATTAACCCAAACCTTAATTGCTGAACGCTCAGGGCTTAGTCGTCATACTGTGCGTAAAATTGAGCACGGTGATCCTAATGTGGCAATAGGATACTATGTGATGATACTTGGAATTTTAGGTTTGGAGCAAGATTTACAGCTAGTCGCTCAGGATGATGAATTAGGCAGAAAATTACAAGATATTGAATTGTTGAGAAAATAATAATGAGTAAAAATATTTATGCTTTTGCACACTGGGAACAATTTACTTCGCCTATTTTGGTAGGAACGCTCATTTCAGATATTGTTCGTGGCAAGGAAAATTTTCGATTTTCTTATGATATTGATTGGCTTACTTCCCCCTTTGCTCAACAAATTGATCCTGAATTACATTTATATCGCGGTGAACAATACAGTACGAATACCCAAAACTTTCGGATATTTTTAGATTCCAGCCCCGATCGTTGGGGGCGTCTCTTGATGAAACGTCGTGAGGCTGCATTAGCTTATCAAGAAAACCGTCGTCCAGCTACACTAATGGATAGTGACTATTTGCTCGGTGTGCATGATATGAATCGAATGGGCGCACTACGGTTTAAAACGGATTTAGATGGTGAGTTTTTAGATAATAATAAACAACTTGCAGCGCCCCCGTTTTCGTCATTGCGTGAATTAGAGTTTGCATCAATGAAATTAGAGCAGAGTGATAATACCGATGATCCTGACTATTTAAAATGGTTGTATATGCTGATGTCTCCAGGCTCCTCCCTTGGAGGAGCAAGACCTAAAGCCTCTATTATTGACGAAACAAGGCAACTTTGGATTGCAAAATTTCCAAGTCGACATGATGATTATGATATTGCTGCTTGGGAATTCCTAGCCTATCGGTTAGCCGTGCCTGCTGGAATTATTATGTCGCCTTGCCGTATTGAGCGATTTAATCAACCTTATCATACGTTCTTAACCCAACGATTTGATCGTATCGGCAATATTCGCAGGCATTTTACTTCAGCATTAACACAATTGGGTTATTATGATGGGGATTATGAAGCCAGTTATCTTGAAATAGCCCAATTCCTCGCTGAAAAAGGTTCAAATACACGTCATGATTTAGCTCAATTATGGAAACGGATAGTATTCAATATTGCTATATCAAATACTGATGATCATTTACGCAATCATGGTTTTGTTTATACGAACAATGGCTGGCAGCTTTCACCAGCTTATGATCTTAACCCAACTACAGCACAAGGTTTACACCTAAATATCACCGATAAAGATAATCGGCTTGATTATCAACTTGCTTTTGACGTCGCTGAATTTTTTCAACTAACTGATATCCAGGCTAAAAAACACTATGATGAGGTACTTTTTTCTGTAAAAAACTGGCAAAAAGTAGCATTTGAAATTGGTATTCCAAGATCTGAACAAGAAACAATGAAATTTGCGTTTAACCTATAATTCCGCTACTGCGCTTTCAACAATGCCACCAGTTCTTCTTCGGTTGCACAGCCCATGACCATTTCCACTTCTTCCGGGCTTAGGTGCATTAAAACTTGATATTCGCCGTGTTGGTCGATGCCGGTGATAAATTCGCCGTCTTCTGAGCCTTTGCCGCCGTATTCGATGCGTTCACAGAAAGTGAGCATGGCTTTTTCTAAACGCTGTGCGGTTAAAGTGCGGTCGGCGATATATTGCTTGGCTTCGCTTTCAGGAATCAGGTAAGCATCGACTTTGACCATTTTTTGAAATTTTTCGATTTTTTGGGACATAATGTATCTCTCCGAATGAAATGATTGCAGACCAGCTTGACATTCAATGTGGGATGATGTGGCAGGTTTCTGCCGCAAGAAAAGTGACTATTAGGATAAACGTGGGCGGTGTTAGGGAATTGAAAACACCCCCCAAATTATGTGAATAGGCTTTAAAAGGTTATTTAATTTGGCTACCGATCACACCGCCTAGTGCTGCACCACCCAGGGTAGCGCCAGTGCTGTTGCCGATCACATTGCCGGCGACGCCACCAATAGTGGCACCGATAGCAGTATTTTTTTGTTGCTGATTCATATTTGAACAGCCGGAAAAGGCAAATAATGCCATGATCAGAGCAGACAGTTTCAATAGATTTGTTTTCATATAAACTCCTTTATTTGGGCTAGATCGCATCTAGCATAACAAACTTAGGGTAAATAGATATGATGGGTCTGTAAAAAAACGTGATTATAAACATCAAATGAAGGGCAGATAAACCCAATTTCGTTTATCGCCCCTAGGTTTGAAGACAGTTATTTTACCGTTACTCGGGCAAATTTGCGTTTGCCGACTTGGTAAACCGCACTTGAGGCGGTGATCACCAATTTGGCGTCTTCCACTTTCTCACCGTCGATTTTCACCCCACCTTGCTGCACCATGCGGTTGGCTTCGGAGGTGGAAGCGACTAAGCCGGCTTCTTTTAATAAGTTTGCTAAACCGATTTCGCCTTGGAATTCAAATTCCGGCATTTCGTCCGGCATTGCGCCTTTTTGGAAACGGTTGATAAAGGTTTGTTCAGCAGCGTTGGCGTCGGCTTCACTGTGGAAACGGGCGATGATCTCTTTCGCCAATAACACTTTCAGATCGCGTGGGTTTTTGCCGTTGGCAACCTCTTGTTTGAATTGCGCAATTTCGCTCAGTGGACGGAAAGAGAGCAGATCGTACCAACGCCACATTAGATCATCGGAAATTGACATCACTTTGCCGAACATCTCGTCCGGGGCTTCGCTGATACCGATATAGTTGCCCAGTGATTTTGACATTTTTTTCTCACCGTCCAAGCCTTCGAGCAACGGTAGGGTGATCGCCACTTGCGGTTTTTGTCCGGCAGATTTTTGTAGCTCACGTCCGACCAACAGGTTGAATTTTTGGTCGGTGCCGCCCAATTCCACGTCCGCTTGTAATGCAACCGAGTCGTGCCCTTGCAGCAACGGATAGATAAATTCGTGGATTGCAATCGGTTGGTTATTGGTGAAGCGTTTTTTGAAATCATCACGTTCCAACATCCGTGCAACGGTGTAATTCGAGGCAAGGCGGATCATGCCTTCCGTACCCAATTGCCCCAACCATTCGGAATTAAACACGATGTTGGTTTTTTGCGGGTCGAGAATTTTGAAAATTTGTTGTTTGTAGGTTTCTGCGTTTGCCAGCACGTCTTCGCGGGTTAATGGCGGACGGGTAGTGTTTTTGCCGGACGGATCGCCGACCATGCCGGTGAAATCACCAATCAAGAAATAGACTTCATGCCCTAATTGTTGGAATTGGCGTAGTTTATTCAGCACCACCGTGTGTCCCAAATGAATATCCGGTGCAGTCGGATCAGCGCCCAGTTTGATGCGCAACGGGCGGTTTTCTTTCAATTTTTCAATTAAATCCGCTTCGGAAAGCACTTCTTCTACACCGCGTTTCAGCTCGGCGAGCACAGTATTTAATTCAGTCATAATATTCTCAAATGTGATTGGATATTGATAAATAATAAACGGATTATTATAAGCATAAAAACGCAAATAGAAAGGGTTAACCCATCAAATTTTAAGCAAAAAAAAGCCTCTTGTGGGGAGAGGCGTGAAATGTTGGAGTGATTATCTAGATTTATTTATGTTCTTATCTAGTGGCGCTAATGATAATCCTTATCATTAATATTGCATAGTGTGTTTACAATACTTTAAATTAGGACATTATATTTTTATCGGTACGCCATGGCTTAAGTGAAGTGCGGTCGGTGTGCCGTTTTCTTTGTCGTAACGGCAGGTGTAGCAGAGAATTTGTACGCCTTGCTGTTGCGCTTGTTGCAGTAGTGCGGCGTATTTGGCATCAATCTGTTCGGCAACTTGAAAACACTGAATTCCGCTGTGCAGTGCCGCAAAAAAGATCACCGCATGTTGTCCTTGCTGCCGCATTTGTATCAATTCCCGCAAGTGTTTTTGTCCGCGTTCGGTTTTGGCGTCCGGGAACATGCCGACCGTACTTTCAGTCAATAAGGTTGTGGATTTGACTTCAACATAACAATCGGCAAGTGCGGTTTGCGCCTCGTTTGCCTGCAACAAAAAATCAATCCGGCTGTTTTCTGTGCCGTATTTCACTTCTGGTTTAATTATTTGATATTGCGCTAATTCTGCGATTTTGCCTTGTTGCAGAGCCTCGTGCACTAACTGATTAGCTCGTGCCGTATTGACACACACCAGCTCACCGTTGGCTTTTTCAGTCAGCTCCCACGAATGACGATATTTACGTTTCGGATTATCGGAGGTGGAGTACCAAACGGTATCGCCTGCTTCGCCACAGCCGGTCATCGCTCCGGTGTTGGCGCAGTGAATGGTGATAACTTCACCGTTTGGCAATTCAATATCGGCGAGAAAGCGTTTATAACGACGGATTAATGTAGCAGACTGTAATTGTGGTAGTTGCATGATGTTTTCTTTTCGGTAAATCAATAGAGCGCTTTTAATAGCATATTCTGCTTCGAGTGCACAGATTTTTTAAAAAATTTTCCCCCATTTTCCGTAAGAAGTGATAAAGTTAACCGGATTTATTTTTTGCTGCTGCCAAGTGCGGTTTCAGTAAAAATAGTAGCAAGGATTGGAGTCAGTCTATGCTTTTTGGATTGGGCATTTGCATGCCCAAACTTTTTTAACCAGTCAATTAAGGAAGTTAACGATTATGCGAATTGGTGTACCTAGAGAACTGCTCGACAATGAGAGTCGGGTGGCGGCAACACCGAAAACCGTCGAGCAGATTTTGAAGCTCGGGTTTGAAGTGGTTGTGGAACATAATGCCGGTTTTAAAGCCAGCTTTGAAGATCAGGCTTTCGCCGAAGCCGGCGCAACGGTCGGAACGGCGAACGATGTTTGGAATTCTGACATCATTTTTAAAGTAAACGCACCAACCGATGCGGAAATTGCCACCATTAAAGAAGGCGCAACCTTGGTCAGCTTTATCTGGCCAGCACAGAATCCTGACTTAGTCGAAAAATTATCTGCTAAAAAAATCAATGTGCTGGGGATGGAATCCGTACCGCGTATCTCACGGGCACAAGCATTAGATGCGTTAAGTTCGATGGCCAATATCGCCGGTTATCGTGCAGTGGTGGAAGCGGCGCACGAATTCGGTAGCTTCTTCACCGGGCAAATCACCGCAGCAGGCAAAGTGCCACCGGCAAAAGTGTTGATTATCGGTGCCGGGGTTGCAGGCTTGGCAGCGATCGGAGCGGCAAACAGCTTGGGCGCCATTGTGCGTGCGTTTGACTCTCGTCCGGAAGTGAAAGAACAAGTACAAAGCATGGGCGCTTCGTTCCTTGAGATCGACTTCAAAGAAGAAGGCGGCAGCGGCGACGGCTATGCCAAAGTGATGTCCGACGAATTTAACCGTCGTGCATTGGCATTGTATGCCGAGCAAGCGAAAGAAGTGGATATCATCATCACTACCGCACTGATTCCGGGCAAACCTGCGCCACGTTTGATTACCAAAGAGATGGTTGAGTCAATGAAACCGGGCAGCGTGATCGTCGATTTGGCGGCGGCAACCGGCGGCAACTGCGAGTTGACCAAAGCCGGTGAAGTGGTCACTACCGAAAATCAAGTGAAAATCATCGGTTACACCGATTTGCCAAGCCGTTTACCAACCCAATCTTCACAACTTTACGGCACAAATTTAGTCAACTTATTGAAATTGTTGTGCAAAGAGAAAGATGGCAATATCAATATCGACTTTGATGATGTGATTTTACGCGGCGTGACCATCGTGCGTGACGGCGAAGTGACCTGGCCGGCGCCACCGATTCAAGTATCGGCACAGCCACAGCAAAAAGCAGCAGCGGCGCCGATTGCGAAAAAAGAAGAGAAACCGGTTAATCCGGCCGTGAAATACGGCATTATGGCAGCAGTTGCCGCCGCCTTCTTATGGTTGGCTTCGGTTGCACCGGCGGCATTTTTATCGCATTTTACCGTTTTTGTACTGGCTTGTGTGGTCGGTTATTATGTGGTTTGGAACGTCAGCCACGCGTTGCATACGCCATTGATGGCGGTAACTAATGCGATTTCCGGGATTATCATTGTCGGTGCATTATTGCAAATCGGGCACGGCAACGGGGTCGTGACATTCCTGTCATTTATTGCGGTGTTAGTCGCCAGCATCAATATTTTTGGTGGCTTCAAAGTGACACAACGCATGTTGGCAATGTTTAGAAAAGGTTAAGGAGAAAAACATGTCTGCAGGTTTTGTACAAGCCGCTTATATTGTAGCAGCACTACTATTTATTATGAGCTTAGCCGGTCTTTCTAAACATGAAACCGCCAAAGCGGGTTGTTGGTATGGCATCGTCGGGATGGCGATTGCGTTGGTGGCAACGATTTTTGGACCGGAAACGCAGGGTCATTGGTGGATCGTGATTGCGATGGTCATCGGCGCAGTGCTTGGGATCCAACGTGCGCTGAAAGTCGAAATGACCGAAATGCCGGAATTGGTCGCCATTTTGCACAGCTTCGTCGGTTTGGCGGCGGTCTTGGTCGGCTTCAACAGCTATTTTGCCCCACATGGCGTGATGGATTCTGTGATGCAGAATATCCACGATGTCGAAGTCTTTTTAGGCATCTTTATCGGCGCAGTCACTTTCACCGGATCGATTGTGGCGTTCGGTAAATTGCGTGGCATCATCAATTCCAAAGCGTTGAGCTTGCCACACCGCCATAAATTGAATTTGGCGGCGGTAGTTGTTTCTGTGTTGTTGATGTTCACATTTGTCGGCGATGCCAGCTTATTCCCGTTGATTCTGATGACGATTATTGCCTTGGCATTCGGTTGGCATTTGGTGGCTTCTATCGGCGGCGCAGATATGCCGGTGGTGGTCTCCATGTTGAACTCCTATTCCGGTTGGGCAGCGGCAGCGGCCGGTTTTATGCTAAACAACGATTTGTTGATCGTGACCGGTGCATTAGTGGGTTCTTCCGGTGCGATTCTGTCTTACATCATGTGTAAAGCGATGAACCGCTCTTTCATCAGCGTGATCGCCGGCGGCTTTGGTAACGATGTGCAGGCCAGCTCGGATGAAGAGCAAGGCGAACACCGTGAAACCAGTGCCGAAGAAGTGGCGGAATTGTTGAAAAATGCCAGCTCGGTGATCATCACCCCGGGATACGGCATGGCAGTGGCGCAGGCGCAATATCCGGTGGCGGAAATCACCCAGAAATTGCGTGACAAAGGCATTAATGTCCGCTTCGGCATCCACCCGGTTGCCGGTCGCTTGCCGGGACACATGAACGTGCTGTTGGCAGAAGCCAAAGTGCCTTATGATGTGGTGCTGGAAATGGATGAAATCAACGAAGATTTCCCAGACACCGATGTGGTGTTGGTGATCGGTGCCAACGACACCGTCAATCCGGCGGCGTTAGACGATCCGAATAGTCCGATTGCCGGTATGCCGGTGTTGGAAGTCTGGAAAGCGCAAAACGTCATCGTGTTCAAACGTTCTATGGCGGTGGGTTATGCCGGGGTGCAAAACCCATTGTTCTTCAAAGACAATACCCAAATGTTGTTCGGTGATGCCAAAGAGCGTGTGGATGATATTTTGAAAGCACTGTAAGCTATCCGATTAAAGCTCAAACCTGCTGTTGCTGACAGCAGGTTTTTTTATACTTAAAGTGCGGTTTGTGGTGCTTTAAAAAAACTTTTATTGGTGTTATCCTGGGTTTTTGAATATAGGAGAGCAATATGGCTATACATCAAATTTTAACCAATACCGTTGCCAGCATTACTGATCTCAAGAAAAACCCAATGGGAACCGTTGCAGCCAGTGATAGTGGCGCAATTGCGATTTTAAATCGCAACGAACCAGCATTCTATTGCGTAACGCCTGAATTATTTGAATATTTTCAAGAAATGCTGGAAGACCAAAGATTAAACCGAATTGCAGACGAACGTTTGAAAACATTGGAAGCGGTAAAGGTTTCACTTGATGAGTTATGAATTAATTTTTGATAAACGCGCATTAAAAGAGTGGCGTAAACTGGGTGAAACGGTACGAATGCAATTTAAAAAGAAGCTCACAGAAAGGCTGATTGCACCGCACACTATGAGTGATAAATTATCCGGCTATTCAGCGCGTTATAAAATTAAACTGCGTACTTCGGGTTATCGTTTGGTATATGAAGTGAATGATAATACAATCACGGTGTTAGTCTTGGCGATTGGTAAACGTGAAGGCGCAGAAGTGTATAAGACAGCAGATAAACGTTAGGGAAATCAAATGACCTATATCATAGGACTAACCGGCGGCATTGGTAGTGGCAAAAGTACGATTGCCGATTTGTTTGCTGAGCTGGGCGTGCCGATTGTGGATGCCGATGTGGTGGCGCGTGAAGTGGTGGCGCCAGGATCGCCGTTATTAGCGCAGATTGCCGAGCATTTTGGCCAGCAGGTGATCACCGCCGAGGGGGAGCTGGATCGAGCAGCGTTGCGTCAAATCGTGTTTGCTGACAAAGAGAAAACCGAATGGTTGAATCAACTGTTGCATCCGGCAATTCGACAACGCATGTTGCGCCGGCTGCAACAACAAACCGCACTTTATGTGTTGTGGGTAGTGCCGTTGTTGATTGAAAATAAATTGACTGAATATTGTGATCGGGTGTTGGTGGTGGACGTTAGTGAAGCCATTCAACTGCAAAGAGCGGTGCGGCGTGACAACAGTAATATTCAACAGATTAAAAAAATTATGCAGGCACAGGTCAGTCGCCAGCAGCGTTTGGCAAAAGCCGACGATGTGATTAACAATGACCGCCCTTTATCCGAGTCTGAAAAGGATTTGCGCGCGCAAGTGCTGCAATTACATCAACATTATTTAGCGTTAGCAGGGAAAAAACATGGAAAATGAGATGATCAGCGTACCTTGCCCAATCTGTCGTAAATCAGTCGAGTGGAGCGAAAACAGCCCGTTTCGTCCATTTTGCAGCAAACGCTGCCAATTGATCGATCTGGGCGAATGGGCAAATGAAGAGAAAACCATTGCTTCGGATACCGCCGATTTTGCGCTCGACAGCAGCGTGAACGGTGAGGCGCAGGATTGGGTTAAACATTAAAACAGGAGAAGAAGATGGATATTCAACATCAACAACAGCCAGGGCAAGGTGCATTTGTGATCGAACGCGACGGCGTGCGGGTTGCAGAGCTGGCATACCGCACTTTAAATCAGAATACGCTTGATGCCTACCACACCCATGTTGATCCCTCGCTACGCGGACAGGGTGTGGCGGATAAACTCTATCAGGCATTTATCGAATTTGTTGCTCAAAACGGCTACCAAGTGAAACCGAGCTGTAGCTATATTGAAAGTAAAATGCGGCGTGAGAAGCGGTTGTAATAATCAAAAAATCGAATAAAAATAAGTGGTTATATTGATGGCTGATGTGATATATCTCGATTATCATAGCAATTTTAACGTAAAATAAAAGGGAAATTATCCGATTTTTTGCCTTATGCCTATTTTTTGATAAATTGTGTTACAAAACAAAGAAAAAGGCTTGAAATCTGTTGATAGTAGGACTATGTTGTAACTAACCCTAAATGGATTTTTCTTGAGTGTTCGCACTCGACAACCTACCTAAAAAAGAGGTAAATACTATGACAGTAAACATTACAAGCAAACAAATGGAAATTACCCCTGCAATTCGCGCTCACGTTGAAGATCGCATCGCAAAACTGGAAAAGTGGCAAACCCAACTGATTAATCCGCATCTTATTTTGAACAAAACCCCGAAAGGTTTTTCGGCGGAAGCCTCCATCGGCACGCCATTAGGTGATCTGTTCGCCAGTGCCGAAGGAGAAGATATGTATAAAACCATTAATGAGTTAGAAGAAAAGCTGGAGCGCCAACTGAATAAATTACAACATAAAGGTGAGGCTCGGCGTGCGAGTGAAAGATTAAAAGACTCCTTCGAACAGTAATAAACATGTGATGCGAGCAACCCGGCAAAAAAGCCGGGTTTTTTGTGTTCTGAACTTGAGAAAAGTGCGGTTACTACATAGAATGAGACAACTTATCGTTAAACGGAAAAAATGATGCCAAAAGATTTGAACGAGATCCGCCAACAGATTACCCAACTTGATCGCCACCTGTTGAAATTATTGTCTGAACGTCATCGTTTGGCGTACGATGTGGCACGCAGTAAAGAGCAGAGCAAGAAACCGCTGCGTGACACCGGGCGTGAACAGCAGCTGCTGCAAGAGTTGATTCATTTTGCTGAAGCACAAAACTACCCACTGGAAGCGCAATATATCACCCAAATTTTTCAGAAAATTATTGAAGATTCGGTGTTGACCCAGCAGGCATATTTACAGAATAAGCTCAATCAACAGCGTGAAAACAGCATTAGCATTGCATTTTTGGGGGTGCGCGGTTCGTATTCTAATCTGGCGGCACGTCAGTATGCCGAACGCTATAAAAAGCAGTTAGTCGAATTGAGCAGCGATAGTTTTCAGCAAATTTTTGATAAAGTCGAAAGTGGCGAAGCTGATTACGGTATCTTGCCGTTGGAAAACACCACCTCGGGGGCGATTAATGATGTGTATGATCTGCTGCAACATACTCAATTATCGATTGTCGGCGAGCTGACCTACCCGATTAAGCACTGCGTGTTGGTCGCCGGAGATACCGCACTTGAGCAGATTGATACCTTATACAGCCACCCGCAAGTGATCGCCCAATGCAGCCGATTTATTCAACAATTGGAGCGGGTACACATCAACTATTGCGAAAGCAGTTCGCATGCGATGCAGTTGGTGTCGCAGCTGAATACAGCGAATATTGCCGCACTGGGCAACGCCGATGGCGGCAAGCTGTACGGTTTGCGCGTGCTGAAAACGGAGATTGCCAACCAAGCGAACAATATCACCCGTTTTATTGTGATTGCTAAAAAAGCTATTACGGTTTCGCCGCAACTACAAACCAAAACACTGTTGTTGATGAGCACACCGCAAACGGCAGGCTCGCTGGTGGATGCACTATTAGTGTTTAAAAACCATCATATTCAAATGAGCAAACTGGAATCGCGTCCGATCTACGGCCGCCCGTGGGAGGAGATGTTCTATCTGGAGATCGAAGCCAATATCAACGATCCGCAAACCCAAACCGCACTTGAGGAACTGAAACAGGTCAGCACCTACCTCAAAATCCTCGGTTGTTATCCGAGTGAAATTGTGCAACCGGTTGATCCGGCTTAAGGTCGTTCAGGCTTAAATCTAGGGGCTGTTGATCTTTTGTGTTTATAAATCAAACAAAAAGAGTGTGATTTTATCCGACAGCGACCTACGGTCGCAATCGGTTAAGCATTGATGAGAGGCTTTGCCTCTCTGAAGCAGCCGCAAAGCGGCTGATCTATGCGTAACCTAGTACGGCTTTGCCGTGCTAGGCTAAAGGGATAGTTTTAGCTCAAATAATATACTTAAAAGATCAACACACCCTAGATTTTTACTAAATAACAATCCGCACGTGAAACGTGCGGTTTTTCGGCTACCCTATAAGGGCCTAGTACTTCACATGCCCCTCAAGGGGCATGTCAGACTGCTGACAAACCCCACTAATTTTTATGGTTAGTGGGTTTTATTTTGGGCGTAGTGGGTCAAAATACTTTTTTAGATTAGATGAAACTTACATGGCTTAGAATCTGCGTTTAATAAGGCTATTTTTCCTAAAATAA
>NZ_VDHB01000118.1:0-10007 GCF_006227735.1 Testudinibacter sp. 'clade 2' | reverse complement strand
CTTTTACAATATTAATCGTTTATTTTAACCTTTATTAGCAGTCTAGGCAGATTTTATATCCGCCCATCGCATTGAAAATTTAAAGATTGAATGTTTAAATTAAAAACAGCGCAATTTATTGGTAATCACATGAAAAAATTTCTCAAAACTGTCTTTGTTGCCGCCTTTGTCACCCTTGCCGCACAAAGTGTCAGCGCCGCAGAGGTTCGCTACGTCACCGAAGATCTCAGCACCTATTTACGCCGTGGCGCCGGCGATGATTATCGGATTGCCGGTTCGATTAAATCCGGTGAAAAAGTGACGGTACTCAGCCAAAAAGACAAATACAGCCAAATTCGTGACAGTCGTAACCGCGAAGCTTGGATTCTTACCAGCGAACTGAGCAGCGAAGCCAGCAGTAAAGAATTGATCCCGGCGCTAAAAAACCAAATTCAAGAGCTGACGCTAAAATTGAACCGCATTGATGAAGAGTGGCAACAGCGCGTTTCTGAAATGCAACGTCGCAGCCGTCAAGCCGAAAGCCAAAGCAGTCAGCTGTTGGAACAAAACAGCCAGCTCAAACGCCAATTAGACATCAGCAGCAATAAAAATAAAGAGTATGAAGCACTGCTAAGCGCCGAAAAACAAGAGATTATTATCCGCTGGTTTATCTATGGCGGTTCGGTGATGCTGGTCGGCTTGCTGCTCGGCTTAATTCTGCCGAATATTATACCTCGTCGCCGTCGCCGTGACGGTTGGTCATAATTCATTCTACGATGATGAAAACTCTGCAATCGCAACTTGAAATCTATCTGGTCGGTGGCGCCGTGCGCGATCAGCTGTTGGGGCTTGAGGTAAAAGATCGTGACTGGGTGGTGGTCGGTTCAACCCCGCAACATATGCTGGCACAAGGCTACCGCCAAGTCGGGCAAGATTTCCCGGTGTTTCTGCATCCCCAAACCCAAGAAGAGTACGCTCTGGCACGGACTGAACGCAAGTGCGGTCACGGCTATCAAGGCTTTGCGGTTGATTTCACCCCGGACATCAGTTTGGAACAAGATCTGCTGCGCCGCGATTTGACCATCAATGCGATTGCACAACGTCTCGACGGCGAATTAATTGATCCCTATCATGGCCTTCAAGATTTGCAAAACCGCACTTTACGCCATGTTTCCGCTGCGTTTGCCGAAGATCCGCTCAGAGTGCTGCGTGTTGCCCGTTTTCATGCACGTTTTGCCCATTTAGGTTTTAAGATTGCTGCTGAAACCCTACAACTGATGCAGCAGATCACCCAAAGTGGCGAATTGGATCATCTCACCCCGGAAAGGGTTTGGCTGGAAACGGAAAAAGCGTTAAAAACCACCTCGCCACAGGTCTATTTTCAAAGCTTGCGCGACTGCGGCGCATTGGCACGACTGTTTCCTGAAGTAGATGCCTTATTCGGCATCCCAAATCCGCCACAACACCACCCGGAAATCGACAGCGGCATCCACACCTTAATGGTGCTGGAGCAAGCAGCAAAATTGACAGACGATCAACCGGATGCTGCTAGCATTCGTTTTGCTGCTTTGTGTCACGATTTGGGCAAAGCTCGCACACCTGCGGAAAACTATCCGCACCACTACGGACATGAACAACTGGGCGTGCAGCCGACAATCGAATTGTGCCACCGTTTGAAAGTGCCGAATCATTACCAACAGCTTGCGGTGTTATGCTGTCGCTATCACAGCCATATTCACCGCATTCAAGTGTTGAAACCCTCTACCATTGTACGCTTATTTGACAGTTTAGATGTGTGGCGTAAACCACAAAACCTGAACGCGCTTTTAACCGTCTGTCTGGCAGATACGCGCGGACGCTTGGGCTTTGAACACAGCGATTATCCACAAGCGCATCTGGCTCGGCAATTTTATCAACGTGCGGTTGCCGTTGATGTGCAGGCGATCATCGTCGCCGGCTATCAAAAACAGCAAATTCGCGAACAATTGACCTTGCAAAGAATAAAAGCGATTGCCGCTAAGCGTTAGGGGCTACTCATTAAATTCAGCAATCCATACAAGCCGCTGCGTCTTAAAATCGGTTTCTGTACCGCACTTTGCCATACCCGTTGTGTCGCAAACAGGCTGAAATGGGTTTTGGCACGGGTGATTGCGGTATAGAGCAATTCACGGCTGAGCACCGGGCTGGCAGTCAGCGGCAAAATCAGCACCGTATGTGCAAATTCCGAACCTTGGGATTTATGTACGGTCATGACAAATGCGGCTTCGTGCGGCGGCACACGACTTGGTGAGACATCACGAAATCCACCTTTACCATCTTCAAAACAGACTCGGCTATTGCCTTGTTTGTCGGTCAAAAACAGACCGATATCGCCGTTATACAGCGCCACGGCATTGTCGTTTTGCAGCACCATAATCGGTTTGCCGTGGTAACCTTCATGACGCTGGCGAAAATTCAACAATCCTTTCTGCCGCAAGCGCTCACTGAGTGCCATATTCAACTGCTCCACCCCAAATTCACCACTACGCAAACCGCTCAGCAACCGCACTTTATTAAAGGCAGTAAAAACTGTTTTAAGCGATTCATGGCTGAAATCATCAAATTGATGCACTGCTTGCAGATAGTCGGCATACCAATTGACCGCATGCTTTAAAATCAGCTCAAGCGCATTGAGTGTCGGGTTGAAAGTGCGGTTTTCAACTGTATTGGCAGGCTGCTCAAGCGGATAAGGATAGCAAGTTAAATCACTTTTCTGGGCAAACCATTGCCAACTGTCGAAACGCCCTAAATTGACACTTTCCGCCAACACTTTAATGCCTGAGTTTTGATCAAAGCGATAACTTTTACGCAGAAAACAGAGGCAATCACGAATCGGATGGCCATGCTCAACCGATTCATGTTGAATTGTGTCTAAATTTTGCCCGGTCACTTGTTCCAGATAAGCACAATGTTGTCGACTGTAGCCCTGTGGCAAAAATTGACACAACTGTGCCATCACGGCTCCGCTTTCCACCGATGCCAATTGATCTTTGTCACCCAGCAGAATCAAGCGAGTATGCGGCGCTAGTGCATTCAGCAATTGGGTAAACAGATTCAAGTCAATCATCGAAGCTTCGTCCAGCAGCAGCAGATCAAACGGCAGTGGACTAGCTTGATGATAGCGGGCTTGCCGCCGATCCGATTGAATTCCCAATAGGCGGTGCAATGTTTGTGCCTGCAACGGAATCTGCTGTTTGAGTTGATGATCGATAGTCGACGGCAGTTGCGCCAAACTGTTGCCAATTGATTCGCTCAAACGAGCCGCAGCTTTGCCGGTCGGCGCCACCAAGGCAATACTGAGCGGTTCTGCCTGCCATTGCTGCTGTTGCCATTGCAAGGTCAACAATAAGCTGCACACAGTACGGGTTTTACCGGTGCCCGGCCCCCCGGAGATCACACTGAAATTATGTCGAAGTGCGGTGGCAACTGCAATTTTTTGCCAGTCAATCTGCGAATCTGTTGCCGGAAACAGTTGCGCTAGAAATTCCGCCAACTGGGGCAACTCAAATAAGGTGACAGCTTGTGACGAGCGCCGCGATAACTGTTGCGCAACTTGCTGTTCGTCAACGCCATTGCGGTATAAATACAACAGACCGTTTAACCACAACAGCGGACGAGCTGGTGCAAATTGAGCCGATGCAAATTGTTCACTAAAAGCGATATGCTGTTGTTCTTGTAATAAATATTGCCACTGGCTTGGCATAATACCATTCAAACGCTGCTGAATCTGTTGCAACAGCGGTCGCCATTCAGCTTGCATTGCCAAGTCAAAGAAATCGCCATGCTCAAAATCAGTCGGGCTGAGGCAAGTGCTGCCGTTTTGGCTGTGATAACTGGACAGTGCCGCCAACAAAATCGCAAGGTCGGCAATTGGCTGCGGATAGGCATACGGCTGCTGTTTTTCCGCAATCAACCGGGCAAATTGGTAATCCAAACGGCTGATTGCACCAGCCTGTTGCAGTTGTTGTAAAATCGTCAGCATCATTCCGCCAATAAATTGTCCAATCCGTCAATCAAGCGCCAATCCGGTTTATCGAAATAGACCCCGGTTTGTGCGTTTTCGCCATTCAAGCCGCGCAAAAACAGGTAATAAACACCGCCAAAATCCCGTTGATAATCATAGTTTGCATCACGTTGCCGCAAATAACGGTGCAGCGCCAAGGTGTAAATCAAATATTGCAAATCATAGTGGTGATAGGCCATCACCCGATTGAGAATCGGTGGCAGATAAGCAACATAATTATCGCCTAGCCGATTGGATTTGTAATCGATCAGATAGTATTTTCCGTCAATCCGACACACCAAATCGATAAAGCCACGCAACATCCCTTTGAAATAATCCAGATCAAAATCAACCGGCTGCTGTATTTGTTGATTTATTTGCCGACATAGCGGCGGATACTGTTGTAATAAACGGTTGAGCTTAGCGGATCGCAACGGCTTTTGTACACTGATCAAAAACGCCAACTCTTTTAAACAATCCTGTGGCAACAAGCCCTGCAACCGCACTTGCCGCTCTTCTGTCGCTGATTCTGTCGGCTCTGGCGCTGATAGTGGCGTTTGACCAATCAGCCACAACCACTGCACTAACGGCTCAAGCCAAGTGTCGTCTAATTCAAGTCTGCGGCAAAGCTCGCTGATTGCGGCCGGATCCGGCTCCCGGCTAAAATCCATATGTTGTAAAAAATCATGCAGAACACTGCCCACCAAGCTGCCACTGGGGAAATTGAACGGTGTATGTGGCTGGCGTTGCCAACAGGTCGGCAGCGTAATGCTTGCCACTTTGTCGCTGGCTTGCTGCGCTGCATTCACCAACTGCTCACCCAAGATAATCTCGTAATTCAACACGTCACCGTCATCATCTTCACGCCATGGCTGATAGCGTTCGCCCGGTTTTTCAAGTTCGGACACCACTCGATTCTTGCGCATTTGATTGCGCTGGTGCATCGCCACCAGTGCGGTAAAACTGCTGATACGCCAGTTATTTTCGATTTTACTATTAAATTCAGCCGCTTGCACCGCCTCAATCGGCAAGGGGGCAGCCTGCCACGCCTCTGCTTCAAGGCTTTCAATTGCCATAATAGTGTAATCATCAGCCGCAAAGCGCTGCGCAAGTCGCTCACCGGTGATAAATTCACTGCCATTTTTGAGCGACAACTCATCATCCTGCTCGAATGCTCGCTCAGACAATAAATACGCCAGTGCATTCCAGTTATGCTTGGTCGTCATTTGTGCCGCAAAACCAATATTCAGTTGATAACGGGCGCGAGTGGCGGCGACATAAAACAGCCGTAACTCTTCTGCCAATTTTTCTTTCAGCGTTTCCGCACGATGGCTTAACGCCAGATCCCAACACAGCTGATTATCACTGTCGTGATAGCACTGTAATGTCTTTGCATTGTCAGCTCTTGGCTTATAGCCTGCCCCGACGAACGGCAACCACACGACACCATATTCCAGCCCTTTAGATTTATGCACCGTGACAATCTTGACCAGATCACGCTCACTCTCCAAGCGCAACCGCACTTGCTCAGCGTCAACTTCATCACTGTCAAGTTGCCGCTCAAACCAGCTTAACAACGCATGCTCGTTCTCATTTGCTGTGGCGCCTTGCTGCAAAAACTCCGCCAAATGCAGAATGTCGGTCATCGCCCGCTCACCATCAGGCATCGCCAATAGCCTCGGCGGTAAATTTTGCTGCTGTAACAAGCGGTGAATCATCGGCAGCACGCCTTGCGTTTGCCAAATAGACTGGTAGTTTAAAAACTGTGCGATCCACTGTTCCCAACTTTTTTCATCTCGGCGCAGATGATATAGCTCAGCGGCGTTCATACCGAACAACCGGCTCGCCAACACGGTCATCACCGCTTGTTCACGGTGCGGATTCAGACAAGCAGTTAATAAATAACGTAATACCTGCGCCCATTCACTGTTTAGCACCGAGCTGCGATCCGACAGATACACGCTGCGAATCCCCAGCAGCGCCAACGCCGATTTGATCTTATCCGCTTCGGTTTTATTGCGCACCAACACGGCAAAATCTTTTGCTGCCAAACCATTTTCTCCGCCCAGCAAACACTGACCCTGCTCAATGGCTTTCAGCCACTGTTGCACCGAAATCGCACACGCCTGTGCCATGTCGTCTGTATTGTCGTTAGAACTCAGCATAAAATTGAGTGGCTTTTGCAGCACGCCGTTGAGCAACAAATCTTGAGTCGGCTTACCCGCATTGACCGCTTGATATTGAATTTGCGGATAAATAAACGGCAGTGCATTATGTGCAAACAACGTATTCAGCGCCCCAATCAGCGCTGGGGTCGAACGCCAGTTGGTATCTAAGGTAAAGCGATTCGACACCGTTTGTGCCGCACTCAGATAGGTAAAAATATCAGCGTTACGAAAAGCATAAATCGACTGTTTCGGATCGCCGATCATAATCATGCCACCGCCACCGGTATCGGCTTGATCAAGATATAACCGTTTAAAGATTTGGTATTGCTCCGCATCGGTATCCTGAAATTCGTCCACCATCGCAAACGGAAATTGTCGGCGGATCAACTGTGCCAGTTCGTTTCCACCTTGAGCGTAAAGTGCGGTTTTCAAACGGCTGAGCAAATCACCAAAACTCATCTGCTTATGCCCGGCCTTATATTCGGCAAGTTTGGCACGCACGCCTTTAATATAGTGCCACAGCAATATGCGTTGATAAAAACCCAAGGGTGCAATTTGATCGATTGCCGCAAACAACGGATGTGTAATTTTCTCTTCACCCTTGGTTTTTTGATCCAAATTGGTTTGCGAAAAATACTTAACTAATTTCTCATTTAGCGCCAACGCATCACTGGCTGCCCATGTGTTAATCTCATCAATAGCCGGCACAATATAACGTTGTTGATAGCTTCTGCCATCTAAACGCTTATCTTTTTTGCGGTTTATCTCTGCCAGAAATAAAGCACAAATCTCATCACTATCGGCTAACCATTGTTGCTTAATTGATTGAATTTTTGATAAATAATCAGAAACATCCTGCTGTAGAAAACTGTTAATATCCGTTTGTGAGGAATTGGTTTGCGCAAACCGCACTTGCGGCATTTCGCCGTCCAATGCAGGCTTGATCAAGTCAAGCACCGCTTGCGGCGATTGCAGGCTGTAGTCAATAAAGCGGCTGATCGCCAAATTTTGTGGATAAAACTGCTCACGCCAATATTCTCGGCACAGTTGCAGTAATAACTTGTCCTGCTGCTCAACCATTTCCGGATCAAAAGCAATACCGGAGTGAAACGCATGGCGAGTCAGCATTCGTTGGCAAAAACCATGAATGGTAAAAATCGCAGCAGTATCCATATCCTGCTGCGCCGTTTCTAGGCGTAGAATTGCCGTCGGCAAGTCGTGTTTTAGCGCAAGATAAAGCGCATGCAAAAAAGGATCCGAACTGCCAAAGGTTGCTGTCGGTGATTGCGACGCCTGCTGTAACAAGGCCTGCTGTAACAAGGCTTTCAATTCGACAATCCGGCTGCGGATCCGCTCTTTCAACTCTTGGGTGGCAGCTTTGGTGAAAGTCATCACCAAAATCTGTTCCACCGTTAGCGCCCGCCCTAAACCGTTTTCTCCAATATTCAACAGCAGGCGCAGATACAGCGCCACCATAGTATAGGTTTTTCCGGTGCCGGCGGAGGCTTCGATCAACGAAACCCCGCTTAAAGGGTGTGTAATCGGATTCAGTTTTTGCATAACATTCGCTAGAAACTCAACACTTTATCAGCCTTCAATGTCCAATCTGCCAGCTCTGCCAACGTGCCGATCTCCACGCCGTCAACCAAAGGCAGCGCAGTAATCCCGCGCGCATTGGTGCAGGTTTTACACAATTTCACCTCAGCGCCATAACCGGTAATAATCTCCAATGCTTGTTGCAGATTATAACCTTCATTCGGCGCTTGCCCTTGCAAGCCAGCCACCACCGCATCGGACATCAAAAACAATTTCAGTTCTACCTCATGTTGATACTCTTCCAATAGCATTAACGCTAGACGTAACGCATTGAAACAATTTTCATTGCCGTAAGGGGCGCTGTTAATTACCAATAAAATCTGCTGCATTTGCCATTTCTCCTGTCAGGTTAGTGCATAATCCCTTTATCAATAAAGATAATTTTCACCAAAAACAGTATCGACACCACCCACACCGGAATCGAAACCGCTTTTACCTTGCCGGTGCACACTTTCATCACACAGTAGCTGATGAAACCAAAGGCAATCCCTTCGGTGATCGAATAGGTGAACGGCATTAAAGCGGCGGTGATAAACGCCGGAGTGGCTTCGGTCAAGTCGTCCCAGCGCACTTTAATCAAACTGGACGACATCAAAATGCCGACATAAATCAACGCACCTGCGGTGGCGTACAGGGGCACCAATCCGGCCAGTGGCGATAGGAAAATGACTAACAGAAACAAAATGCCGGTGACTACTGCGGTTAAACCGGTGCGACCGCCAACCGACACGCCAGAGCTGCTTTCGATATACGCCGTGACTGACGATGTGCCGATATAAGCGCCACTGACCGAGCTGATGCTGTCTACCAACAGCGCCTGTTTCATTTTCGGGAAACGCCCTTGCTCATCGGCCAAACCGGCTTTTTCGGTCACGCCCAACAACGTGCCTGACGAATCGAACAGGTTGACCAACATAAACGAGAAGATAATCCCCAATAATGCCACGTCCAACGCCCCGGACAAATCCACTTGTCCAACCACATTGGAAACGCTTGGCGGCATCGAGAATACCCCGTTATACTCCACATTGCCGAGCAACAACGAAAGTGCGGTCACCACCGCAATCGACACCAGCACGGCGGCATGGATATTGCGCGATGCCAAAATCACAATGATAAAGAAACCGAAAATGGCGAGCAGCACTTGCGAAGAGTACAAGTTACCCAACGTGACCAGCGTTGCCGGGCTGGCAACCACGATACCGGAATTTTGAAAGCCCATTAACGCAATAAACAAGCCGATGCCGGCGGTGATCCCCACACGCAAACTGGTTGGAATGCTGGCGATCAACCAATACCGCACTTGGAATAACGTCAATAAAAACAGCCCCACTGCCCCCCAAAAAATCGTGCCCATCCCCACCTGCCACGACAGGCCCAGTTTAGACACCACAGTATAAGCAAAAAAGGCATTCAAGCCCATGGCTGGGGCAAGTGCCACCGGCAAATTGGCAAATAACCCCATGAAAATACTGCCAAAAGCGGCAATTAACGCAGTGGTGATAAACACGCTTTGGCTATCCATGCCCGCCACGCCCAAGATCGACGGATTGACGAACACAATATACACCATGGTCAGAAAGGTCGTGATCCCGGCAATAATTTCGGTTTTCACCGTGGTGCCGTGCTGTTCCAGTTTAAAAAAACGTTGCAGAAAGCCTTGATTTTGCATAGTCAGTTCCCGTTTATTCATCAATAAAAATAAGAAAAATCAAAAGGTGAAAAGCTGAACTCAAAATCAGAACGACAGAATATGTTATCTAGTGTGCGGCTTTTCGTCAGTATAGTAACAAAAACCAATACCGGCTGCGATGTGTTTTTGGCAGGAAACGAGAGTAAAATCGAAAGTGCGGTCAGAACAAATTACGCCAGCCCATAAAAGCCAAAACCTGAATCGAGGTTTTCTCTTTTCAGGTTTTGTTTATTCAACTTACGGCTCGCTTTATAGCTTTTTTCGTGAATCTGATGACGGGTAAATTTCGCCATATTCTTCGCCACAAAATTGTTGACCGCAGCGACGGCGGCTTGCTTTTTCTTTTTCATTATTTTTCCTTTGTTGTTTATAAATCGATCACTTGATCGACGCTTATTTTAGGCAAAAAGTGCGGTTTGTCAATGTCGAGCTAAAACTAATCTTTTTTAGGTAGGACTTATATTTGAATTATTACTCCTGTCGCCATTGTGAACTTCCTTTTTTCAAACGAAACTAGGGTCTGTTGATC
>NZ_VDHB01000117.1:0-29570 GCF_006227735.1 Testudinibacter sp. 'clade 2' | reverse complement strand
TTTGTTAAATAAAATTGAAGTGGGTCATACTCATTTATTAAAAAATAAACAGGTAATACGATTGGTGTTAGGATAAATTGTCATCAATTTTTTAGGAGGAAAACATGAACTATTTGGATAAATTCAGTAAATTTATGGCCGTTTTTACGCTGTCATGTTTCAGTTTTGCTGCGATGGCCGCTCCAGAAAAGATCGAAACGCTACAGCCGCAAATGAATTATGAGCAGCTGGTCACCCAGCGGCAGGTTGTTGATGATTTACTAGAGCAAGCGGTGATTTTTCAAAAATCTCCGGCGAGAGTTTCTGATGCCGGATTTACTGCCAAGTTGCCGAGCAATATGGAAAGCATTGCCACACTGTTGCTGCAAGCTTATGAATTAGAGCCATATCGGGTTGATTTTTTGTTCGGCGCGGCGAATGCCAATATTTATAACGGGAATGTTGAACAGGCGATTGAGCTGTATAAGCGAGTTTTAGATGTTGCTCCTGATGATACTAAAGCCCATATTTATTTGGCGACGTGGAATCGTTTTAGTAACAACAAAAAGGAGAGTGAAGAATATTTTGAACGGTTAAAAGAATTATCGCCGGAAAAGGCAGCAGTATTAAACAAAATGTTTGCAACTATCGATCGTATTGCGCAGCAACCTATTGTAGATAAGTTAGATGAGAAACTGCCGCCGCAATCTGCTATTGTGACTTTAGGATATGTGCTTCATCCCGATGGCAGTATGAATGATATTTTGATCCAACGTTTAGAAAAAACACTTGAGCTGGCTAAGCAGAACCCGAATACGTTGCTGATTGTCACCGGTGGCGTGCCAAAAAATAATAAAACCGAAGCCAATTTGATGAAGCAATGGTTAATAGAACATGGCGTTGCCAGCAAGCGGATTTATGCGGATAACTATGCTAATTCAACGGTAGAAAATGCCTTGTACTCGCGTTATGCCTTGGCAAAACATGGAATTAAACATGCGGTTTTAATTAGTTCAGGCAGTCACGTGCGTCGTGGCCAGACGTTATTTGAAATAGCGACTTGGGAATCAGGACCTAAAGATATTCAATTTCAATCGGTGGCAGCATTAGATAAACCGCTGGATGAGCTGCAACAAATCAGTGCCAAGGATCTATTGGGTATTTATCGTGATAGCCTTCGGGTGATAGGTTTACCGATGTTTAATAGTGGCGTATTGCAGGATTAACGGAGGAGTAAATATGAAAGTCAGCAGTTCAGCGATTAAAAACGGGTTTTTTGAGGATAAATACGGCAAGCGGGGCACGCAATTCAGTCCGAACGGCATGCCGAACTATTCGATTCCGCTGGACATCAGCGATGTGCCTGCAGGCACAAAGTCGTTTGCGTTGGTGTTGGAAGATAAAGATGCGGTCGGGGCGGCGGGCTATGTGTGGATTCATTGGCTGGTCGCCAATCTGCAGCGCACATCGTTGCCGGAAAACGACAGCATTTCCGCTACCGATTATGTGCAAGGCAGAAATAGCTGGTCGGGAAAATTGGGCGGCTTATCGGCGGAAGAAGCCTCGTTTTACGGCGGCATGGCGCCACCGAATGCGGATCACCGTTATGAGCTTTATGTCTATGCACTGGATTGCGAATTGGATTTAGCACCGGGTTTCGGCTTTAATGATCTCCATTTTGCGATGCAGGGGCATATTCTTGATCGGGCTTATCTGGTTGGGGTTTATACGCTTTAATCCGCTTAAGATTGAATTAAAGTGCGGTCAGCAGCAATCTCTGACCGCACTTTCGCATTTTCAGTGTGCAATACCATGACCTTTCGCCTAAATTCAAGTATAATGTGTGCCATTTTCTCTTAACCATCAGCGATAACTAAACATGAGTTCAACATTCAACGTAAAAACCTTTCAAGGTATGATTCTCGCCCTGCAAGAATACTGGGCAAACGTGGGCTGCACGGTGGTGCAACCTTTTGATATGGAAGTCGGGGCGGGCACGTCACATCCGATGACCGCACTTCGGGCGTTAGGGCCGGAGCCGATGGCATTTGCCTATGTGCAGCCGTCGCGTCGTCCGACCGACGGGCGTTACGGCGAAAACCCGAATCGTCTGCAGCACTATTACCAATTCCAAGTGGTGATCAAACCGTCACCGGATAACATTCAGGAGCTGTATTTAGACAGTTTGAAAATGCTTGGTTTTGACCCGACGCAGAATGATATCCGTTTTGTGGAAGACAACTGGGAAAATCCGACGCTGGGCGCCTGGGGCTTGGGTTGGGAAGTGTGGCTGAACGGCATGGAAGTGACCCAGTTTACCTATTTCCAACAAGTGGGCGGTCTGGAGTGCAAGCCGGTGACCGGCGAAATTACCTATGGTTTAGAGCGCTTGGCGATGTATATTCAAGGTGTGGACAGCGTGTATGACTTGGTGTGGTCGGACGGTGCGTTGGGCAAAACCACTTATGGCGATGTGTTCCACCAAAACGAAGTGGAGCAATCGACCTATAACTTTGAATACGCCAACACCGAATTTTTATTTTACTGCTTCGAACAATACGAAAAAGAAGCGCAGCAACTGTTAGCATTGGAAAAACCGTTGCCACTTCCGGCTTATGAACGTATTTTAAAAGCAGCGCACAGTTTTAACTTGTTGGATGCACGCAAAGCGATTTCGGTGACCGAACGCCAGCGCTATATTTTACGCATTCGTGCGCTGACGAAAGGCGTTGCTGAAGCCTATTATGCCAGCCGTGAAGCCTTGGGCTTTCCGGGCTGTAAAAAATAAACTGCAATAAAGAAGTAGGTAAACAATGACCAAGCCAGTTCTGTTTTTCGCACACCTTTGCCCCGACACCGAGCCGTTTGTGGCGGAGTTAGATGCCTTAAAGGTGGAGTATGAAAGCGTGAATATTTTTGAAAGTATGGCAAATTTTAAACGCTTTTTAAAACTGCGTGATATTGACCGCACTTTTGATGAGGCGAAACAAAAGGGCTATATCGGCATTCCGGCACTGTTGATGGCAAACGGCGAAATTATTCTTGAGCTGAATGAATTAAAACGCCGATTGGGTTAAGTCTATGAATTCACTGCAAACGACCGAGCAGCAATTAATCAGTAATATTGCGAATATTATCACCGCAGCACGCCAGCAAGTGCGGCAGACGGTGAATATCGCGATGGTGCAAAGCTATTGGGAAATCGGACGTTTGATTGTGGAAGACGAACAACAAGGTGAACAGCGTGCGCAATACGGAAAACATCTGTTACAAGAGATTTCGCACCGCTTAACGGACATGTTTGGTAAGGGATTTGATGTTACCAATTTACGCAATATGCGCTTGTTTTATTTAGCGTTTCCAATTCGAGACGCAGTGCGTCTCGAATTGAGTTGGACACATTATCGAAGTTTAATTCGCATTGAAAACCCACAAGCGAGGCAATGGTATCAGCAAGAAGCGATTGAAAATAACTGGTCTTCTCGAGCCTTAGATCGCCAAATTTCGGTTTTATATTACGAACGGTTATTGGCAAGTCAAAATAAAGCCTTGGTTACGCAAGAAGCGGAACAAAAAACTGAACCGTTAAAAGAAAGCATTCACGATTATCTGCGTGATCCCTATATTTTGGACTTCTTGAATTTGCAAGATAAAACCTATCAAGAAAACCAGATTGAACAAGCGATTATTAGCAATTTGCAAGATTTTCTGTTGGAACTCGGTAAAGGTTTCGCCTTTGTCGAACGACAAAAACGCGTACGGTTTGACGATGAAGATTTTTATATTGATTTGGTTTTCTATAATTTCAAACTGAAATGTTTTTTATTGATTGACCTCAAAATCGGCAAATTGAAGCATCAAGATATCGGGCAAATGGATACCTATGTGCGTTTATATGACGAGCAATTTAAAGGCGAAGATGATAACCCGACCATCGGCTTAGTCTTATGCAGCGAACAGAGTGAAGCAGTGGCGAAATATTCGGTGCTTGCCGACAGAAAACAGATTTTCAGCTCAAAATATGTCGCATATTTACCGACCGAACAAGAATTGGAACGGCAATTGACGACTAGTGTAATGCAAGTGCGAGAAGCAGCGGCAATGTATAAAGTAAAGTATAACTAAATGGATAATAACCTGTTAATTTCAGTAGAAAATTCACAAATCTTTGTGAACGAAATCAGTGAATTGATCCAATCGTCAAAACAGCGAGCGGCGGTTGCTGTCAATGCGGAATTGACCTTATTGTATTGGCATGTTGGGAAGCGGATCAATGAATATGTTTTACAAGGTGATCGTGGAGATTATGGTCAGCAAGTTATTACGATATTAGCTAAAAAATTGACAGAACAGTTCGGCAAAGGTTGGGGACGTACCCATTTATTATATTGTATAAAATTTGCAGAAATCTTTTCAGATATTGAGATTGTCCACGCACTGCGTGGACAATTAAGTTGGACGCATTTTAAAACCTTGTCGTATATTGAGGATCCATTAAAGCGAGAGTTTTATGCCACGATGGCGGCACAAGAATGCTGGTCTACTCGAACCTTAGATGAGCGAATCGGTTCGTTATTATTTGAACGGACAGCGATTTCTAAAAAGCCCGATGAAACCGTTATTCAAGAGCTTAATTTATTAAGAAAGCAAGGGCAGTATAATCAATCTTTGGTATTAAAAGATCCCTATATTTTGGATTTTTTAGAGTTGAATGATCGGTATTTAGAAAAAGATCTTGAAGATGCTATTTTGCGAGAAATAGAACAGTTTTTATTGGAACTGGGAGCAGGATTCACTTTTATCGCACGGCAGAAACGTATTCAGATTGATGAAGATGATTTTTATATTGATTTACTGTTTTATAATCGCAAATTAAAGCGGTTAATTGCAATTGAACTGAAAACAGAAAAATTTAAACCTGCGCATAAAAGCCAAATGGAATTATATTTGGCATGGTTGGCAAAATATGAACAGGAAGAAGATGAAAATCCACCATTGGGCATTATTCTGTGTACTTCAAAAAAGCAAGAACAAGTAGAATTATTGGATTTAAAGCAATCGGATATCCATATTGCTGAGTATTTAACCGTATTACCATCTAAAAAGTTATTAGAACAGCGATTGCATTTGGCAGTCAAAAAAGCAAAACAGCGATTTTCCCATTAATAAAGCCTCACTTCCGCCTTAAAATAGGTATTAAAGTGCGGTTTTTAATAGACTATATTTGATGAATAAAACGTGGTTAAGCTACGTTAAGTTAATAAAGAGAACAAAAATGACAACACAAAATTTCCTGGTTGAGATCGGCACTGAAGAGTTGCCACCGAAGGCGTTGAAAAAATTGGCAACCGCATTTGCCGAGAATATACAGCAAGCCCTAACTCAAGAAGGCTTAGCCTTCGACAACGTAGCCTGGTTTGCCGCACCTCGTCGTTTGGCGGTGAAAGTGAGTGCGTTGGCGACAGAACAGCCGAGCAAGCAGATCGAAAAACGCGGACCGGCAGTGGCGGCGGCGTTTGATGCCGAAGGCAAGCCGACCAAAGCGGCAGAAGGCTGGGCGCGTGGTTGTGGCATTACTGTGGAGCAGGCGGAGCGAGTCGCCAGCGATAAAGGCGAATGGTTGTTTTACCGCACGTTGGAAGCCGGCAAGCAGACCAAAACGCTGTTGATCGATTTGGTTGCCAATGCGTTGGCTAAATTACCGATTGCCAAGCCGATGCGTTGGGCAGACAAAACCGTACAATTTATCCGCCCGGTGCATACTGTTACATTGTTATTGGGTGATGAATTGATTGAAGGCGAAATTTTGGGCGTAGCGAGTGGCACGACTATTCGCGGACACCGTTTCTTAGGCGAACGTGAATTCCAAATCAGCCATGCCGATCAATATCCTGCGTTGTTAGCGGAAAAAGGCAGCGTGATTGCCGATTTTGAGCAGCGTAAAGCCTTAATTTTGGCAAAAGCGCAAGAAAAAGCGAGCGCACTTGGCGGCGTGGCGGATATTGAAGAGGATCTGCTGGATGAAGTGACTTCATTGGTGGAATACCCGAATGTGCTGACCGCAACCTTCGAGGAGCGGTTTTTGGCGGTGCCGGCGGAAGCCTTGGTTTACACCATGAAAGGCGACCAAAAGTATTTCCCGATTTATGACAAAGACGGAAAATTATTACCGCACTTTATCTTCGTTTCCAATATCAATCCGCAAGATCCAACGGCAATCATCGAAGGCAACGAGAAAGTGGTGCGTCCACGTTTAAGCGATGCGGAGTTTTTCTTCAAAACCGACTTAAAACAACATTTGGAAGATAACTTGCCACGTTTGGAAAGCGTATTATTCCAACAGCAGCTTGGTACGTTGCGTGACAAAACCACACGCATTGAGGCATTAAGCGGCATTATCGCAGCACAAATTGGTGCGGACGAAACCCAAGCCAAACGTGCCGGTTTGCTGTCGAAATGTGATCTGATGACCAATATGGTATTTGAATTCACCGATACCCAGGGAGTGATGGGCATGCACTATGCCCGTCATGATGGCGAAGACGAAGCCGTCGCAGTGGCATTGAACGAACAGTATATGCCACGTTTTGCCGGCGATGAACTGCCGCATAGTTTAGTGGCGTGTTCGGTGGCGTTGGCGGATAAATTGGATACCCTGAGCGGCATTTTCGGTATCGGGCAACACCCGAAAGGCGACAAAGACCCGTTTGCGTTGCGCCGTGCCGCCTTGGGCGTGTTGCGGATTATCGTCGAGAAAAAACTGCCGTTGGATTTACAACAACTGGTTGAAAGTGCAGTGGCATTATACGGTGATAAGCTGAGCAATACCAACGTGGTGGCGGACGTAGTGGACTTTATGCTCGGTCGTTTCCGTGCCTGGTACCAAGACGAAGGTTTTAGCGTGGATGTGATCCAAGCAGTGTTGGCACGCCGTCCGACCAAACCTGCCGATTTTGACAAACGCGTGCGCGCGGTGACACATTTCCGCACCTTAGATTGCGCCGCAGCGCTGGCAGCCGCCAACAAACGTGTATCGAATATTTTGGCAAAAGTGGAAGGGGAATTACCGACTGTAGTCAACCGCACTTTGTGCCAAGATGCAGCGGAAATTGCGTTGGCGGAGCAAGTGACGGCGTTGCAACAAAAATTGCAACCGCTGTTTGCCAATGGCGATTATCAAACCGCACTTGAGCAGCTAGCCGCCTTGCGCCAGCCGATTGATAATTTCTTCGATAATGTGATGGTGAATGCCGAAGATCCGGCGTTGCGCAACAACCGCTTGGCGCTATTGCACAATCTGCGTGAATTGTTCTTGCAAGTGGCGGATATTTCGTTGTTGCAATAATTTTATTGAATATTGGAAATAAAACCGTGTCGGCGCAGTCAGCACGGTTTTATTGTAGCTTGGATTTGAGGGTTTAATGTGCGTTAAGTCATGTTTTTGTAATTAATAAATCTATCAATATTCCCTTTTATGCAAAAATTCTCTAAACTTATGTATTACTTGAAATACAATTGATTCTCAAATCATCGGGCTGGTAAGCGTGCGATATTTTTTCTTGGTTATTCTCTTTTTATTGGTATCTTGTCAGAGCAGAACCGGCACTGATTATTATCTTGAACGTGGTAACAACTTCGTTCGTTTGCCTTCATTAACTCAGTCCCCTACCTTAGTTTTACAGCAGTTGTTAACGGTTAATACTGATGTTTCACCCAATTCTGAATCCGTACTAACCGCACTTGAGCTTTCGCCACAGCATTTAACATTGAATGTTTTTTCTACCTTGGGCATCAAATTGGCACAAGTGGAATATGATGGTGAGCAGTTGCGAGTGACACAACAATTGCCCTTTGCAGAACAGACGTTGCCACCGATTAATCAAGTAGTCGGCGATATTTTATTAAGCGTATTGCCGTTGAAAACCTGGCAGCATTATTTGCCAAAAGATTGGAATTTAGTTCAACAAGGATTGCGGCGCAATTTACTGGATGACAAAGGGGATGCCGTGATCACGATTTTATATGATAAAGCATCGCCACAACAGGTGGTTTCCATTCAACATCACCGCTTTAATTATATGATTTCAATTCAAAATTTGGTGGTTGAATATAACAAAAATGCAAAATAATATTTTTATTCAAGCGTACGCCATGTGCAATGTGTTGGGAAACAGTAAAGCGGAAATTTGGCGAAATTTGCAACAACAGAATTTGCGTTTGGCGAAAAACAGTGATTATTTGCCGAATGCTGAAGTGTGGCTGGGACATATAGAAGCGGAGTTACCCCCGATTCCTGAAGAATTACAACTTTATGATTGTCGCAATAATCAAGTTTTAGCGTTTTGTTTGCAGCAGTTGAATCCAGAAATTCAATCGTTGATCGAGCGCTTTGGACGGGAGCGGATTGCGATTGTGATGGGAACCAGCACCGCAGGGATTGAGCAGGGCGAATCCTATATTCAAGCAGCACAGCAACACAAGGCACATCCCAATTATCACTATCGGGCGCAGGAACTTGGTTCAATTTCTCAATTTGCAGCAAACTATTTGGATATTCACGGACCGAATTTGACGATTTCAACCGCGTGTTCTTCTAGTGCTCGTGTCTTTATCACGGCGGAACGTTTATTGAACAGTCAGGTAGTCGATGCGGTGATTGTTGGCGGCGTTGATACACTATGTCATTTGACCATAAACGGTTTTCATTCGTTGGCATCGATTTCATTCACGCCGAATACACCGTTTAGTGAAACGCGTAAAGGGATTAATATTGGTGAGGCCGGAGCAGTTTTTGTGTTATCAAAAGAGCCAGCTGTTCTGCAATTGGCAGCTACAGGCGAAAGCAGTGATGCACACCATATTTCTGCGCCGCATCCAGAAGGCGTGGGAGCAGCAAGTGCGATGCAACAAGCGTTGAATAAAGCGGGGTTGCAGCCGCAGGATATTGGTTATTTAAATTTGCACGGCACCGGCACACCTTTGAATGACAGCATGGAAAGTTTGGCAGTCGCTGCTGTTTTTGGACGCGTGCCTTGTAGCAGCACCAAACAATTAACCGGTCACACGTTGGGCGCGGCTGGTGCGACGGAATTAGGATTGGCTTGCCTTTTGTTAGAACATTTTGCTGATCAAAGTGCGGTTTTGCCGTTGCAAACCACTGAGCCGGATTGTCTGGATCCGAGTTTGCCACCAATCGGTCTGATCACCTCTCACCAACGGTTACAAAAGGCGGCGGTGATGAGCAATTCATTTGCTTTTGGTGGTAACAATACCAGCTTAATTGTGAAACGATATCAACAGGCAGGTGATTAGTGTTGTTGAATACGATGGACACGCGTGCAGAATGTTATTTATTGCATCGGGAACCGATGTTACTGGTGGATAACGTAATCACCTGTTCGGCATCGCAAATAACCGTGAGTGTGGTTATCGGTGAGAAACACCGCCTTTTTATACAGCCAAACCAGTGCGTAGCGGCGTGGATCAGTATTGAATTGATGGCGCAGGCTGTGGGTGTTTGGGCGGGTGTTCAAGGAAAGCAACAGGGCGAGGCTGCACCTAAAATCGGGTTCTTGCTAGGTGGGCGGCAGTGTAAGCATTTTGTTGATGGCTATAATGTTGGCGATCAACTGCTGATCGAGGCGGATATGTTGATGCAAGATCAGCTGATGGCAAGTTTTGATGCGCGAATTTTGGATCTCGATGGAAAATGTCTAGCATCGGCGCGTTTAACCACCTATCAGCCGTCTGAAACTGAGTTGGCGGCTTTATTAGATCAGCAGTAAGCTATCTTTTAGTTTTTAAAAATAATAGTTAGAGATTATGCAAACTACAAAAACAATCTTAGTGACTGGGGCGAGCAAAGGCATTGGCCGAGCCACCGCAATTGAATTGGCACGGCAGGGATTTGACCTTGTCGTACACTACTGTCGTGATCAAGTCGGTGCGCAAGCGTGTGCTGAACAGATTCAGGCTTTGGGATCAAAAGTGCGGTTGATGCAGTTTGATGCGGCTGAGCGTGAGCAGTGCCGAGCAGCCATTGAACGAGATATTGAACAGCACGGCGCGTATTATGGCGTGGTATTAAATGCTGGGATTATCCGTGACGCTGCTTTTCCTGCATTAACGGCAGACGATTGGGATTCGGTGATCCACACTAATTTAGATGCATTTTATCATGTGTTACACCCCTTGATTATGCCGATGATCAGCGCCAGAAAAGGTGGCAGAATCGTCACCTTATCCAGTGTCTCCGGTATGGTCGGCAACCGCGGACAGGTGAATTACAGCGCCTCAAAAGCCGGATTAATCGGGGCGACAAAGGCGTTGGCGCTGGAGTTGGCAAAACGCAATATTACCGTCAACTGCATTGCACCGGGGCTGATTGACACCGGAATGGTTGATGAACATACCTTGAAATATGCGTTGCCAATGATTCCAATGCAGCGGATGGGCAAAGCACAAGATATTGCGGATTTAGTGGCATTTTTAATGAGTGATAAGGCAAGCTATATCACTCGCCAAGTGATTGCTGTGAATGGCGGCATGGTGTAGGCATTGTAGCCATTAAGGAAAAAAAATGAAAAATAGACGCGTTGTGGTAACAGGAATGTCTGGGGTGACCGCACTTGGTAGTAACTGGGCCGAAATTAAAAGCCGCATGTTGCAGTATAAAAATGCTGTTGCCTATATGCCGCAGTGGGAGATTTATGACGGCTTGCAAAGTCGATTGGCGGCGCCGATAACGGATTTTAGCTTGCCGCTACATATTGGTAAGAAGAAAAGCCGCAGCATGGGGCGAGTGTCGCAATTGGCAGTCGTGGCGACGGAACAGGCGTTAGCACAAGCCGGATTGACGGAAAACAGTGACATTATGGACGGCAGAATGGGCGTGGCATATGGTTCTTGCACCGGCAGCACCGATCCGGTTCGAGCGTTTGCCTCTATGATGACCGAACACCACACTCATAATATTACGGCACAGACTTACATTCAGATGATGCCGCATACGACTGCTGCCAACATCAGCCTCTATTTTGGTTTACGCGGACGGGTGATCCCGTCGTCCACCGCTTGTACTTCGGGTAGCCAAGCAATCGGCTATGCGTATGAGGCGATTAAACACGGTTATCAAGATTTGATGGTTGCCGGTGGCGCAGAGGAGCTGTGTCCGAGCGAAGTCGCGGTGTTTGACACCTTGTTTGCCACCAGTCAAAAAAACCAGCAACCGCACTTGACGCCACGCCCGTTTGATAAAGACCGAGACGGTTTGGTGTTGGGCGAGGGCGCCGGAACCCTTATTTTGGAGGAGTTGGAACATGCTGTTGCGCGCGGTGCAATGATTTATGCCGAAATTGTCGGTTTTGCCACCAATTGTGATGCGGCTCATGTTACCCAACCGCAACAATCAACGATGCAAATCTGTTTGGAGCAGGCGTTGAGGCAAAGTGGTGTGTCGGCTCAGCAGATCGGTTACGTTTGTTTGCACGGTACGGCAACCGAACGGGGCGATATAGCCGAAAGCCACGCAACATTCAATGTGTTGCATGATAAACCGCTAGTGTCATCGCTGAAAAGCTATTTGGGGCATACACTGGGTGCTTGTGGGGCGTTGGAAGCTTGGTTTAGTATTGCGATGATGAATGACGGCTTGTTTATTCCAACGATTAATCTGGATGAAGTGGATCAACGCTGTGCGCCTTTAAACTATATTCAGACACAAGCCGTTTGTGAAACAACGGATTATGTGATGAGTAATAATTTTGCCTTTGGCGGTGTCAATACCTCACTTATTTTTAAAAAATTTAATTAACTTAACCACTTAATATTAGGAGTCTATATGAAAAAGTTACTATTTGTTGCGGCAATGATTGCAGGATTAACCGCTTGTGCAGCAAGAGATACTACGCATTATTTGCCAATTGAAGAAGTGTATCAAGCGGCGTTGCAAGATGGCACCTTGGATCCAAAAATCAAAATGTATTTTGGGCGTTCGGTCGGGGGAAAAGTTGTGGAGACAGCAACAACCAATAAAAAAACCAACGCAGTGAATAAAACTGATCAAGAGGCTTGTCGGTGGGTAATGAAATCGGCGTTGATCCAGTTGCAGTCGAAAGCGAAAAGTTTGGATGTCAGTAAAGTTTCCAATATCCAAAGCTATTACAAGAAAAAAGTCTATAACAGTACGACACAATATGAATGCCATGCAGGCAGAACTATTGCCGGCGTTGCGCTAAAAGCTGATTTTATTAAATAAATACGACGGAGTTGATCATGATAGAACAACGTCGAGTGGTGGTGATCGGTGCCGGTCCTTCCGGCGCGATTGCGGCGGCAATTCTAAAACGCAAAGGCAATGATGTGTTAGTGTTAGAAAAACAGACATTTCCCCGTTTTTCGATTGGTGAAAGTCTGTTGCCGCACTGCCTTGATTTTATTGAAGAAGCAGGAATGCTGCCACAGGTCGAAAATTATGGCTTTCAAATTAAAAACGGTGCGGCATTTGCACGTGGTGACGAATATTCGATATTTGATTTTGGTGATGCGTTTACTGACGGCAAAAAATATGCTTATGAAATTCGGCGTGCGGAGTTTGATAAGCTGTTAGCCGACAGTGCGGCAGAGCAGGGTGTGGAAATTCGTTACCAACACGAAATCATTACAACCAATTTTCAAGAGGATTCTGCTCGCTTGACGGTCAAAGATCAGCAGGGGGAGATTTATCAGGTGCAAGCTGAGTTTGTGTTGGATGCCAGTGGCTATGGGCGAGTTTTGGCGCGCTTGCTGGCGCTGGAAACCCCATCCGAATTGCCGGTTCGTCAAGCGGTGTTTACCCATATTGAAGATCGTATTACCCATCCGGCGTTTGAGCGCGATAAGATCCTGATTACCGTGCATCCAGAACTCAACGATGTTTGGTTTTGGTTGATTCCTTTCAGTGATGGCAGAAGTTCGATAGGTGTTGTCGGCTTGGATCGCTATTTCAGCCAGTTCGGCGATGATTTATCGGCTTGTCTGCACCATTTTGTTGATACGACTCCTTCTTTAAAACGGATTGTCTCAGATGCCAAATGGGATACGCCATGCAGCAAATTATTCGGTTATTCCGCGAATGTAAAACAACTGTTTGGACAGCGTTTTGCGCTGTTAGGCAACAGCGCCGAATTTTTAGATCCGGTGTTCTCTTCCGGCGTGACCATTGCCATGCACGGCGCCAGTCTAGCCGCAAATTTGCTAGATCGTCAGCTGCGTGGTCAGCAAGTGGATTGGAAAAGCGAATTTGCTGATCCGTTGCAACAAGGGGTAGATACCTTTAAAACCTATGTGATGGGCTGGTATGATCTTAGTTTCCAAAGAGCGGTATTCTGGCAGAATAAAAGCCGGCACATTGAGCGTATGATCAGCTCCCTTTTGGCAGGTTATGCGTGGGATGAAAATAACCCTTTCGTGGCAGATCATAAAGCGAAATTGGCGGCACTCAGCCAATTTTGTGTGGAAAAGTAGAATCTTGCGGAGCGCAACATAATGTTCGATTTTGATATTGCCTGTTTGAAAGCCTATAGCAGCGCTTTGAATGATGAAGCACAGTGGCAGGAATGGGCAGATTCTGATGTACAGAATTTGCCAAAATCGACTCAGGCGAGCTTTAAACCGAGCCTGATTCCGTTAATGCAAGCCAGAAGAATGGGCGTTGCCGATAAAATGGCGATTCAACTGGCACTGGAACTGAACCAGCAGCATGACATCGATGCTGTGGTTTTTGCCAGTCGGCACGGACAACTGGCACGAACATATAAGCTGTTGAGCAGTTTTTTTGCGCAAGGGGAAATGTCGCCGACAGATTTTGCCACCGCAGTACATAACGCCCCGTCAGGGCAGTTCAGTATTCTTGCCAAACAAACTGCACCGATTAGCTCGGTGGCGGCAGAAGCGAATACATTTTGTGCAGCTTTGTTAGAGGCATTGTTGTGTTTGCAGGATGGCAAAAGCAATGTGTTATTGGTCGTTTTTGACGATGAAATACCGCACTTTTATAAGCCTTTTTTGTCACAAGCAGAGCAACAAACTGCTTATGCGTTTGCAATGGTTTTGACACCGGGATCACAGTGGCATGTCGCTTTTCAGGCGGCAGAACAGGCGTGCAAAGAATCTTTTCCTGACGGGCTGGCGTTTTTGCGGGAATATTATCGCGGCACTCCACAATTTGCATTAACTTATGGGTGGCAACAATGGCGGTTTTCACAACAATAGCTCGATATTGGCGGGTGATCGGCATTGGCCTGGGATTCGTTTTTTTCGGACTAGGTGCTGTTTTGTTGGGCAATATCTGGATGCTGATTTTACGTTTGGTGTATCGCGATCAGCGCCAGCGCCGTTTACGCAGCCAGCAGAGCGTGAGTTTTTGTTTCAAGCTGTTTGTAAACGGCTTAAAATATTTCCGCGTAATCGATTATCAGATTGATGGGGCAGAAGTTTTACAACAGGATCGGGGTTGTCTGATCGTTGCCAACCACCCGACATTATTGGATTATGTGTTAATTGGCTCGATTCTGCCGGAGATGGATTGTGTGGTCAAAGAGTCACTATTTCATAACCCGTTTTGCAAAATGGTGGTTCGCAATGCCGGTTATATTGCCAACACCGCCGATCCACAGCCGTTGTTTGAGGCTTGTAAACTGCGGTTGTCACAAGGGGGGAAAATGCTGATTTTCCCTGAAGGGACTCGCTCGTCACTGGATGCGATTTATGGCGCTGCGCCACTAAAATTACAACGTGGGGCGGCGAATTTGGCGGTGCGTTGTGGCGTTCCGTTAAGAATCGTACATATCAGTTGCCGCCCTCTGATTTTAAATAAGAGTATGAAATGGTATCAATTGACTGATAAAAAAGCCTTTTTTTACTTAAAAGTACAACATTTAGAACCGGTTGAACCTTATTTAAACCCTGATATTCCGCCTTCAAGAGCGGTTCGGGAATTAAATGCAAAGCTGACCGAATTATTACAACCGACAACAGACGTTGTCCATTTTGCCGAGAATCACTTATGCAAACATTAGAAAATGAGATTAAACAATTAATTATTGATGCGTTAAATTTGGAAGAATTAACGCCGGAAGATATTGAAACCACAGCACCGCTCTTTAATGACGGCTTGGGACTGGATTCCATTGACGCGTTGGAATTGGGGTTGGCGATCAAAAATAAATTTCAGGTTGAATTGAACGCCGACAGCGAAGAGGTGCATCAATATTTTTATTCGGTCAAAACCTTAGCCGAATTTATTCAATCACAACAAGCATAAAATAAAACTGGGAGCCGGTATGGAAAAGCAAGAAATTTTTGAACAGATCAAACAGTTTTTACAAGAATTATTTGATATTGATCCGGATTCAGTCACGTTGGACTCACATATTGCCGACGATTTAGATCTGGACAGCATTGATGCTGTGGATTTAATCGTGCATTTACAAAATAAAACTAAAAAACGGGTCAGCCCGGAAGCCTTCAAAAATGTCAGAACCATCGGTGACATTGTCGAGGTGATCTATACGTTATGGAATGAAAAAACACCAGCTTGATTGACGATAGCCGTATGAAGAAATCCCTAAACGGATTGACAACACTGTTGTTGGTCGCTTATCCGTTTTTTGTCTTTTTCAGTCTGGAGAATTTGCCATTGCATTGGTTGCTTCTTGGGCTGACGACGTTGTTTCTGTTGCGCTTAATCCTCGTTTTGCGGCAAAGTGCGGTCAAGCAGCGCGGTTATCTGATTTTTCTGGGCGCGGCTTCTGCGCTAATCGGCATCGGCGTAAGTGTGTATGCGTTTTTGGCAAACAGCGCAACCGGATTGTTGTTTTATCCGCTGCTGGTAAATTTACTCTGTTTGGGACTGTTCCTGTTTAGTTTGGTTTTTCCGCCCACGGTGATAGAATTGTTTGCCCGTTTGGTTGAAAAAGATCTGTCGCCGCAGGGCGTGGTTTATACTCGTAAAGTCACTTGGGCGTGGTGCGGTTTTTTCTTGTTTAACGGCAGTATTTCGCTGCTGACGGCACTACAGGATAATGTCATTTATTGGACGTGGTATAACGGATTTATCAGTTATATCTTAATCGGTCTATTTTTTATTATTGAGTTGATGGTTCGCCGGATTGTGCGACAAAGAGATCTAAAATAAAAACAATGTTAGAAAAAACACCCCAAAAACAATCTATCAACGCACTATTTTCTGCCCAGTTTGTTGCACAGGCGGATTTATTGGTTCCGTTAAAACAGTTGTTGTACCACGATGCCGAGAGTCGTCATATTGTGTGTATCGGTGAACATCAGCAATACGACTGGCAGGATTTACGCCGAACTTGCAGTTGGATGATCCAACGTTTGCAAACCGAAACGTCGGAGCAAAGTGCGGTTGCGCTGGTATTCAAAAGTGGGTTTTTGATGGTTTGCGCTTTATTGGCGTGCGTTCACCTGAAACGGAAGATAATTTTGCCTTCTTTGGCGACGGTGGAACATTTGCACAGTATTGCTGCACATTTTTCACTGTTGATGAGCGATGAACTAAAGTTGCAAGCCTATTGCCACCCAGCGAAAGGGCATCAAGCGCAACAGTACCAAGCGCAACAGTACCAAACACAAGAGTATAGCGACAAAAGTGCGGTTTTGTTTTGTTCAGAAATCGCAGAATCAGGGCAGCCGATCGAGTTTAGCGAAGCATTTATTGGCAGCGAATTTTGCGCACCAGATAGCGCCGATATTCTGTTGTTTACTTCCGGCAGCACCGGGCAGCCGAAAGGCATTGAGAAATATCTGGCACTGTTCGACCGCCAAATCCGAATTGAACACCAATTGTTGAAAGCGCAGCTACAAGGCTGCGTGATGTATTCGACGGTCAATCACAATCATTTGCTGGGGTTGATGTATCGTTTGCTATTTCCACTCGTGCTCAGAATGCCGTTTTTTGAATATAATTTTGTGATTCCGGAGCAGGTGGCGAAAATCCCATTTGCGTATGCGTTGATCAGCAGCCCGGCATTTTTGCGATTTTTAGATCCACGTTTAAGCTATCCGCCTGCTAATATTGTGTTTTCTTCCGGCGGTAAATTGCCGGAGCCAGTTGGATTATTGACGCAATCTTTACTGCAAACCGAGTTGATGGAGTTCTACGGCTCCAGCGAAACCGGCGCAGTGGCGTACCGCACGTTTCCACAACAGCAGTGGCTGGTGCTGGACGGCATTGAGTTTAAACAGGATTTACAAGACAACTGTTTAACCATTCGCTCACCGCTGTTGCCAAGTGGCGAGTGGTATAAAATGGAAGATCGGATTGCGCTGCAAAAGAACAGTTTTGAACTACTGGGCAGGGCGGATAGGGTAGCAAAAATTTCGGATAAACGGATTTCGTTGACTCAGATTGAGAATTTAGCGCTGCAACTGGAAGAGATTAAGGAAGTTAAAGCCTTAGTGGTCAGTGATCATTTACGCGATAGCGTCGGCTTGGTGGTGGTACTGAATGACGGACATCAAGATCAATCGCGCAAAGCGATTTTGTTGCGGCTGCGCCAACATTTAAAAAACCACATCGAATTGATCGCGTTGCCACGCAAAGTGCGGTTGCAGCCTTTTATGCCGATGAATGAACAGGGCAAACTCAGTTTAAGCCTACTACAGGAGCTGTTTAATGAGTGAGTTGTTACCAAGCTATCAAGTGTTGTGCCACGATGATGGCTATTTGCAGATCGAGTGTCATTTTAGCTCGGACTACCCCTATTTTGCAGGGCATTTTCCGGCGTTACCGATCTTGGCAGGTGTGGTGCAATTGGGGGTCGTGCATGGTTTTGTACAGCAATTTTGGCAGCAAGATCTAACAACGGCAACGATTCGGCAAATCAAGTTTCAAAAATTAATTTTCAGTGGCAGCCGCGTGACCTTGCAGCTTGAACGCAGGCTTGCCAACAAGCAGCTCAAATTTAGTTATTATTTGGATCAAGATGTTGCCAGCAGTGGAATATTACTGTTATGAAAACTGATAATCTAAAATATTGTATCGTAATCCCTTGCTACAACCACGGGCGTTTCATTCGCGCGGTGATTGAAAAAGTCAGCGATTTTAACTTGCCGATTATACTGATTGATGATGCTTCAGATGTGGAAACCGCAGCCATTTTGTCGGAGTTGGCGACGCAATATGATTTGATTCTACACCGCCATTCACAGAATTTGGGTAAAGGTGGCGCTTTGAAAACCGCACTTTACTTGGCAGAATGGCTTGGGTTTTCACATATATTGCAAGTGGATGCTGATGGACAGCATGATTTGCAAGACATTCCCCGTTTTATCGAGATTTCACAACATTCGCCGCAAGCACTGGTTTCCGGACAACCGATATACGATCACAGCGTGCCGAAGCTGCGTTACTACGGGCGTTATCTAACCCATGTTTGGGTTTGGCTAGAAACGTTATCGTTTGATATCAAAGACAGTTTATGCGGTTTTCGAGTCTATCCGGTAGCAAATACGCTGGCAATTGTACGGCAGGTTTACAGTGGCAATCGAATGGAATTTGACATTGAAATTCTAGTGCAATATTACTGGCGCTATCAGCAAGTGCGGTTTTTGCCGACCAACGTAATCTATCCTAAAGACGGGATTTCGCATTTTGATCAATGGCGTGATAACCTGCGATTGAGTAAAATGCACTGCCGTTTACTATTACAATTATGGCGCTATTTTCCGGCGTTGCTCCGTAACAAATTCACATAAAAAGTATCGCCATGAAAACAGAACATTGGTCGAGAATGGCAGAAACCGGCTCAGAAATCGGCATTCGGACACTATTGATCATTTATCGTATTTTGGGCAAACGTGGCTTTCGTTTCTTGCTCAAGCCGGTTATTTTTTATTATTGGGCATTTGCCAAACAGCACCGAACGGCGTCTGAGCAATATTTGCAGAATTTACAAGCCTATTTTGACCCTTTGGATTATCCCACAAAAAAACTGAACAGTTTTCATCATTTGTCCTATTTTGCGGAAGCGATTTTAAATAAAATCATTGCGTGGCGTGGTGATATTTCGATTGACGACATCAACTTTCATTTTGCAGATGGATTAGCGGAAAATGCGAAAACGCTGCGCAGTGCGCTGATTATCGGCTCTCATCTGGGCGATTTAGAATTGTGCAGAGCGTTGAGTGCGCGCGAAACTGGATTGAAAGTGACAGCGTTGGTTTTTACCCGTCATGCGGTTCGTTTTAACGCATTGCTCGAAAAATACCAGCAAGTCGGGCGTGGGCGGATCGAACTGCTACAAATTGATGCGATCTCGCCTGCTACACTGTTTTTGTTGCAACAAAAAATTCAGGCGGGGCATTTGATTATTATCGTGGGCGATCGCACCAGCCCGAATGACCCGACGCTGCAAAACAGCAGCTCGGCGACATTTTTAGGCAAAACAGCATATTTTCCGCATGGCCCTTATGTGTTGGCACATCTGTTGAAAGTGCCGGTGTATCTGATGTTTGTGCTGCGTCATCCGACGCAAGATAACCGCTTCGATTTCTATTTAGAGTTGTTTGCGGAACGTATTCATTTGCCAAGAGCGCTGCGCAAACAAGAAGGCGTGCAGGGCTATATTGAAAAATATGCCGCTCGGTTGGAGCATTACTGCCGTTTGTCGCCGTTGGAGTGGTTTAATTTTTATGATTTTTGGCGTAAGTAGAGAAAATGACAAGATATAAAACAGGCTTGGTGCAAGCAAGCGTACAATTAAAACCGGCATTTCAGGATCTGGATCCGATGCAGGTTGTCTGGCACGGACGCTACTGGCAATTTATCGAAGAGGCGAGAATTGCGCTGTTCGATAAGCTGGGCTACGGCTATCGTGAAATGGTTGCTTCAGGTTACCAGTGGCCGGTGGTCAAAGCGGAGATCAAATATATCAGACCGATTGTGTTGGATCAGCAATTTACAGTGACGGCGGATTTAATCGAATTTGAAAATCAGGTCAAAATAGCGTTTACTTTTCGTGATTACCGCGAAAACACAGTGTTATGCCGCGCATCAAGCACCCAAGTGGCGGTTCGATTGGGTGGCGATGAGTTGCAATTTGTTACCCCCGACTGCTGGCAGAACAAAGTGCGGTGTTGTTTAAATGCAACAACATCGAACGCTGATTAGAAATAGCGAATAGGAAAAAATCAAGGATTAGGATATGCGATATCGGTTTTTATATTTAGTAGCGATTTTTGCTGGCATGATCGGCACGGCGGTGGCAGAGCCATCCTCACCAGAACTACAGCAAATCAAAGTGCGGTTATCAGTGCCGAATAAACTGCAATGTGATTTTCGACAAACGCGGCAGATTGCGGCACTCAGCCGACCGTTGGAGTCACAAGGAACCTTAACGTTAGATAAAACCAAAGGCGTTATTTGGGCACAAACCGCACCATTTGCACAAACCGTAGTGATGACCCCTAAGCGAATCTATCAAGAAGTGCAGGGCAACAGCAAAACGATTAGCGAACAGGAGCAGCCACAGCTGTTTCATTTTACAGCGCTGATGAGCGATATTTTTCAAGGAGAATGGCAGGCGTTGCAGCCGTTTTTTGATCTTCAGCCGCAACCGAGCAAATCACCTCTGTGGCATTTGGATTTGCTGCCGACAGCCCAACCGTTTAATCAAATTTTTAATAAAATCAGCTTGAGCGGTGATCGCACGGTACAACATATTGAACTGGACGATAAACAAAATGACACCACGCGATTAGTCTTTTCTAATTGCCACGAATTGAAACAGCTTTCACATGCGCAGCAGCAGCTTCTGGCAGATTAAGACAGGCAGCCGCGCCGTTATTTGGTTTGTAGCATTGCTGATTATGGCAGTTTGCTTGGGGCTGACCGCTCGCAGTGCCAAGATCGAAAGCAATGTGACCGCACTTTTAGATGGCAATTATCAGGTTGCACCGCAAATTGAGAAGAAGTTATCGACAGGGCTCAACCGCTCTTTGCTGTGGTTGGTCGGTGCCGATAGTCTCGCGCAGGCAATGCAAAGTGCGGTGCAATGGCAGGAATATTTAACCACGTTGCCGCAACTGCGACAAATTCAAGGGCAAAACCAAGCGCTACAGCAAGATTGGCAGCGCTACTTTTTTGACTATCGCAGCATCTTATTAAGCGATCAGTTGCGAATACAGTTGGCAGATCCTCTCAGTTATTATCCAACGTTGCAGGCTGAAATCTACTCGCCATTCTCCGGCATCAGTTCGGCTGAATTGGCGAATGATCCGCTATTGTTGGTCAGGCAGCAGCTCTTGCAGCGCAAGAGCGGTAACATTCAGTCGCAGCAAGGTTGGTTGTATGTGCAACATCAACAAAAATTTTATATTTTATTGCGTGCCGAGTTAGAACCTTCTCAAGATAATATCAATGACAAAACAGTATTAGTGAATCAGCTGCACGATTTTCAGCAGCAGTTGCAACAAACTTTCCCTGATACTGAAGTGTATGCGCGCGGAGCGCTATTTTTTAGTCAGGCTTCAGCAATGAGTGTAGAGCAAGATATTAAAACCATTGGGCTTGGTTCATTGTTGGGCGTGGTGGTGCTGCTGTTGCTGGTGTTTCGCAGTTTTTATCCGTTGCTGTTGATCACGGCTTCGCTGTTTAGCGGTGTGGTGAGTGGAACTTTGATGACATGGTGGTTTTTTGGTGAAATTCATCTGCTGACGATTGCGCTCAGTACCACCTTAATTGGGGTGTCCGCGGATTACAGTATCCATTACCTGATCGAGCGGCGGTTTGCGGAACCTGCGCAAAGTGCGGATCACATTTTGAAGCAGTTGATGCCGTCGCTAAATTTTGCGTTTATTACCACAGCGTTGGCGTATCTAGTGCTGTATTTCTCACCGATTGGAATTTTGCGTCAAATGGCGGTGTATGCGGTTTTTGGTTTGTTGGGATCGTTATTGACAATCTATTGGTTATATCCCTATTTTATCGAGAAAATTACACCACAACCGCTCTTTTGGAAACGCAACATTGAACGCTATTTGGCGTTTTGGCAACACAGCAACAGCGTGCTGGTGGTGATATTGCTAGCGTTGCCATTAATGTTTTACAGTATCAGCCGCTTAACCTTGAATGATGATGTGCGCAGCTTTCAAAATCAGCCGGAATCTTTGCAACAAATTGAGAAAAAAGTGACCGAAATTCTGGGGCAAGGTGCTCAGTTGCAATATTTTATTGTGCAAGCGGAAAATGACGAAAAGCTGTTGCAGCGCAGCGAGCAACTGAAATTAGCATTGGAACAACAGTATCTGGCAGATAGCTACAGCGTGCTGCTGTCGGATTATGTGCCGAGCGAACAGCGGCAAAGCCAGAATTATCAGTTGCTGAACAGCGCTTTCAACTGTTTGTTGCCGATGCTACAGCAATTGGGCTTGAGTGAGATAAAGCCGTATCCACAGGCAGATATTCGTTTGTCTGATTTTATGCAAAGACCTATCGGTGCTGACTTTAAAGCGCTCTATTTTTCCGATCAAAGCGGTAGTTATTTGTTGGTGCCGTTGCAGCAAGGGGATCCAAAACTGTTCAACAGCATTGCTGGCTCGCTTAGCGGTGTGAGTTATCACAATTTGACACAGCAATGGAGCGATTTATTTGAACATAGCCGCAACACGGTGTTGATGATTTTGGCTGCAAGTTTTGTACTGGTGTTTATTTGCCTGAGCTATGGTTTCAATATCAAAACCGCACTTGGCATTTTGGCAGTGATTGGCTTGGCAATGTTGATTGCTTTGGCATTGTTGAGCGCTTTTGATCAAAGTTTTAACCTGTTTGCGGCTTTGGGGCTGGTGCTAATTTTAGGAATGGGCGTGGATTACGGTGTGTTTTTGGCGAAAAAAAGTGCGGTATTGGTTTCATCATTTTTAGCGATTTCTCTCTCTGCCTTGACCACCCAACTTTCGTTTGGCTTGCTGATGCTCAGCCAAACGAACGCTTTGGTCAGTTTTGCTTTAGTGGTCTCCATCGGTATCGGCAGCACCTTTCTGTTTATGCCGCTGATGTTGCGAGTGACAAAATAGTGGCGCATCACATTGCTATTTTTGGCTGAGAATATACCCCGACAAATCCGCCACTGAATCCAGCACTGCTTCGGCGAATTGTTCGCCTTCAGTGGTGACGGTTTTGCCGCTGCGAACCAAGATATTATGCGCAACACCAGCCGCTTTACCCGCCATGAGATCTTCGATTTTGTCACCGACCATAAAAGAGTGGTTCGGGTCGATGTTCAATTCTTGAATCGCTTGCAGCAACATACCTGGTTTGGGTTTGCGGCAGTCGCAGTCTTGGCGGTATTCGCCGATGCCGTCGGGCAGGTGCGGGCAGTAGTAAATGCCGTCAAAATCAACACCGCGATCCGCCAGTGACCAATCAAACCATTCCGTCAGTTGCAAAAATTGATCTTCACTGAAATAACCGCGAGCAATGCCGGACTGATTGGTGACCAATACCAGCAAATAGCCCATTTTTTTCAATTCAGCCAGCGCTTCGATACTGCCGCCGATAAAGTCAAACCGATCAATTTCATGTACATAGCCATGATCGACATTGAGGGTTCCGTCGCGATCTAAAAAAATTGCTTTTTCCACATTTTCCTCACTTAAACTAATAGGTTGCTGTTTAGCATAGCACTTTTTAGCACAAAAAGACGCAGAAGCAGTAAGCTATCAAAGGATCTTGCTATAAAATTGATAGCTTATAATTTGTTGTTATAAAAAAGTACTAACTACTGGTTGACATAGCAATCTGGACGTCTAAAATAGCAAAATCATTTTGATAATCCCCATTATAAAGGGCTTATATGATTAAGCTAAAAAATATTAATAAAATTTTTGAGGTCAAAGGCAAAAAACTGACCGCACTTGACAACGTCAATCTGGAGATCCCGAAGGGGCAGATTTGTGGCGTGATCGGTGCGTCGGGTGCCGGCAAAAGCACCTTGATTCGTTGCGCCAACTTGCTTGAACTGCCGACCAGCGGACAGGTGTTTGTGGATGGTGAAGAGCTGACCGCAATGAATAACACACAATTGGTGGCTGCTCGTCGTCATATCGGTATGATTTTTCAGCATTTTAATCTGTTGAGCAGCCGCACGGTGTTCGGCAATGTGGCGTTGCCGTTGGAATTGATCGGCATGGATAGTGCGGCAGTGACGCAGCGTGTCGATGAATTGCTGGAATTGGTCGGCTTGAGCGATAAGAAGCATGTGTATCCGAGCAATTTGTCCGGCGGTCAAAAACAACGGGTGGCGATTGCCCGTGCATTGGCGTCGGAGCCGAAAGTGTTATTGTGTGACGAAGCCACCAGTGCGCTTGATCCGGCGACCACCCAGTCGATCTTAGCACTGTTGCAAGAGATCAATCAGAAACTGGGTTTGACTATTTTGTTAATCACCCACGAAATGGAAGTGGTGAAACAGATTTGCCATCAGGTGGTGGTGATTGATAAGGGGCAATTGGTTGAAAGTGGTAGCGTCAGCGAAATTTTCTCTAACCCGAAAACCGAATTGGCAAAAAGTTTTATCCAATCGACCTTTCGGATTAACCTGCCGAAAGAGTATATGGAGCAGCTCTCCGCTGCCCCGAAGGGTGCGAACTCTTATCCGATTATCAAATTTGAATTTACCGGACGTTCGGTCGATGCGCCGTTGTTGTCACAAACCTCGAAAAAGTTTGGCGTGGATTTGAGTATTTTGGTGTCGCAAATTGATTATATCGGTGGCGTGAAGTTCGGGTTTACCATTGCGGAAGTTGAAGGTCCGGAAGATGCGATTACCGAAACAAAAATTTATTTAATGGAACATAATGTGCGGGTTGAGGTGCTGGGATATGTTTGATCGTTTAACGCCACAAGTGTGGCAGATGATTTTGCAAGCCACTGGCGAAACGCTGTATATGGTCTTTGCTTCGGGCTTTTTAGCCGCAATCTTTGCCATTCCGCTCGGTGTGTTGCTGTTTATCACTCAACCGGGGGGAATTAAAGAGAATCCGAAATTCTACCGACTGTTGAGTATGGCGGTGAATATCGGACGTGCGATTCCGTTTGTGATTTTGCTGTTTTGGATTATCCCATTTACTCGTGCAATCGTGGGAACTTCTATCGGAACAACCGCAGCCATCGTACCGTTGACGGTGTCGGCGATTCCCTTTATCGCACGCTTAGTCGAAGGGGCTCTGCTCGAAATTCCGAGCGGCTTAATCGAAGCGGCACGTGCGATGGGTGCCAGCAATTTTCAAATTATCGTCAAATTTTTATTAGCTGAAGCAAAACCGGCGCTGATCAACGGCATGACCATCACCTTGGTTGCGTTGGTCAACTATTCCGCGATGGCGGGTATTGTTGGTGGCGGCGGTTTGGGCGATGTGGCGATTCGTTATGGTTATCAAACTAATGTACCTGAAATTCTGACCACCGTGGTCGTCATTTTGGTGATCTTGGTACAACTGATTCAATTTGTAGGGGATCGTTTAGTCCGCTATGTTGATCACCGCTAGCGCTCGGTTTAGCGTATTTTTATCCATTAATAACGTAAGGAAATGATGATGAAATTAAAAAATATTTTCACCTTAACCGCACTGGCGACCGCTGTAGCATTTTCCGGTTCAGTGTTGGCGAAAGACGGTAAAATCAAAGTCGGGATTCAAACCGGTCCTGAGTTTTCTGTGGCGGAAGTGGCGAAACAAGTCGCCAAAGACCAATATGGCTTAGAGGTAGAGTTAGTGCCATTTACTGACTATGTGACTCCAAATGTGGCGTTGGAAGAAAAATCGATTGATGCCAATGCGTTCCAACACAAACCATATTTAGATGCGCAAGTGGAGTCTCGTGGTTTGAAAGGCTTGGTGATTGTCGGTAACACCTTTGTTTACCCGATTGCCGGTTATTCGAAAAAAATCAGCAAATTGGATGAATTGAAAGACGGCGCAACCGTAGCTATTCCAAACGATCCGACCAACGGCGGACGTGCGTTGTTGTTGTTGCAAGCACAAGGTCTGTTGAAATTGAAAGACGGCGTTGGCTTAACCCCGACCGCACTTGATATTGTGGACAACCCGAAAAAACTGAAAATCCGTGAGTTGGAAGCGCCATTGTTGCCACAAGTGTTGCCGGAAGTGGATTTTGCGATTATCAACAACACCTATGCCGGACAAGCTGGCTTGTTCCCGAGCACTGATGCGATTTTCGTGGAAGACAAAGATTCCCCGTATGTGAACATCATCGTGGCACGTGAAGATAACAAAGCGGATCAAGATGTGGTCAATTTTGTTAAAGCTTATAACTCTGATGCGGTATATGAAAAAGCCAAACAGGAGTTTAAAGACTCTGTGGTGAAAGGCTGGTAATTGAACTGCATTTTCATTATCGTACGGTTGTAGGGGCGCATTGCATGCGCCCGTTTACCAAATTCGATTAAATATTTAATATTATCAATAGGTTGATTGGGATGTTCTCTTAATCAACCGATTTTTTTATAGCATGTGAAAAGAAAATGACTGAATTAGCCACTCCTTATTATCTGATTGATAAAAGCAAACTGTTAGCCAATATGCAGAAAATCGCCTATCTGCGGCAGCGTTCCGGCGCAAAAGCGTTGCTGGCGCTGAAATGCTTTGCTACGTGGGGCGTGTTTGATGTGATGCGTGATTATATGGACGGTACGACTTCCTCTTCGTTGTATGAAGTCAAGCTCGGACAGCGCAAATTCGGCGGCGAAACCCATGCCTACAGCGTGGCGTATAGCGATGCGGAAATTGCCGAAGTGGTGGCCAATGCGGATAAAATTATTTTTAATTCCATCAGCCAATTGAACCGTTTTGCTGATCAAGCGCGTGGTATTCAACGTGGTTTGCGGGTTAATCCGCGCGTCAGCACTTCAGATTTTATTCTGGCGGATCCGGCACGTCCGCACAGTCGTTTGGGCGAGTGGGATATCGAAAAAATCCGTGCAGTGATGCCGCGGATTAACGGCTTTATGTTCCATAATAACTGTGAAAACGGCGATTTTGATCGCTTCGATCAGATGCTAAAACACATTGAAAGCGAATTCGGCGAGTTGCTGTATCAAGTGGATTGGGTCAGTTTGGGCGGCGGAATTCATTTCACCGGCGCCGATTATCCGCTCGATCAATTTGCCGATCGGTTAAAACAGTTTGCCGAACAATACGGGGTGCAGCTGTATTTAGAGCCGGGTGAAGCGGCGATTACGCTCAGCACCAGTCTGGAAGTGACAGTATTGGACACCTTGTATAACGGCAAAAATTTGGCGATTGTCGACAGCTCGATCGAAGCGCATATGTTGGATTTGCTGATCTATCGCCAAACCGCAAAACTGCTGCCGAACAGTGGTGAACACCAGTATATGGTTTGTGGCAAATCCTGTCTTGCCGGCGATATTTTCGGTGAATATCGCTTTCCACAGCCATTGAAAATCGGCGATCGCCTCTCGTTTGGCGATGCTGCCGGGTATACCATGGTGAAAAAGAATTGGTTCAATGGCGTCAATATGCCGTCCATTGCCAGCAAAGAATTGAATGGTGAGATTAAATTAATCAAACAATTCAATTTTGACGATTACGTTGACAGCTTGTCTTAGTCAAGATTTTTGACGGCAGCAAGCGGTTTCAACGAATCAATCAGGTTTTGCCGACAGTGGCAAGATTAAACACAAGGTCAATTATGACCGCACTTTGGTGATAAAAAGTGTGGTTGTGATTAAGGAGGATTATGCAAACATGAAAAAAAACATCTTGATTATTGGCGCCGGTGGCGTCGCCCAAGTGGTCGCACATAAATGTGCCCAACACAACGATATTTTAGGCTCTATCGCAATTGCTTCGCGCGGCATCAGCAAATGCCAAGAGATTGCCGCCAGTGTGCGCGAAAAGAACGCCTTCAAAGTGCCGGCAGAAATTGCCTGCTTTGAGCTGGATGCGCTGAATATCGAAGCAACCAAATCGATCATTAAAGAAACCGAAGCACAAATTGTGATTAACGTCGGTTCCGCCTTCTTAAATATGTCGGTGCTGCAAGCCTGCATTGAAACCGGGGCTGCCTATCTCGACACCGCAATCCACGAAGAACCGCATAAAATTTGTGAAACCCCGCCGTGGTATAATAATTACGAATGGCAACGTCGTGAATTGTGTGAAGCCAATCGCATCACCGCCATTTTGGGTGTCGGTTTTGATCCGGGCGTGGTGAATGCCTATGCGGCGGTTGCGGTCAATGACTACTTAGATCAAACGGATAGTATTGATATTATTGATATTAATGCCGGAAGCCATGGGCGTTATTTCGCTACTAATTTTGATCCGGAAATCAATTTCCGTGAATTTACCGGCGAAGTCTGGAGTTGGCAAAACAGCCAATGGACCAGTAATCAAATGTTTGAAATCAAGCGGACGGACGACTTGCCGGTTGTCGGTCAGCAAACTTCCTATATGACAGGACATGACGAAATTCATTCGCTGTCGCAAAATCTGAATGTACCGAATATCCGTTTCTGGATGGGCTTTGGCGAGCATTATATTAATGTGTTCACGGTGCTGAATAATCTGGGCTTATTATCCGAACAGCCGGTCACTACTGCCGAAGGACTGGAAGTGATTCCACTGAAAGTGGTGAAAGCGGTGCTGCCGGATCCATCCTCACTGGCACCGGATTACAGCGGTAAAACCTGTATCGGTACTTTAGCGAAAGGCAAAAAAGACGGTAAAGACAAAGAGGTCTTTATCTACAACGTTGCCGATCATAAAGAGGCCTACCAAGAAGTGGGCAGTCAGGGTATTTCCTACACCGCCGGCGTGCCGCCGGTCGCCGCCGCAATTTTGGTGGCGCAAGGCACCTGGGATGTGCAAAAAATGGTGAATGTGGAGCAACTGGATCCAAAACCATTCCTCAATCTGCTCAACCAAATGGGCTTGCCGAATCGAATTAAAGACGAGAACGGCGACAGAGAACTCTCCTTCTAAACTGTTTTCAGACAGTAAAAACCGCACTTTTACCACTAAATTTGGGATAAAAGTGCGGTTATCCGATCAAATTTTGTCGATACTAATCTCACAACTGCCTACTTATTTGCTTTTATGATTGAAATCATCTCTTCAAATGGAGAGATTTTTGACGGTTATTTGGCAAAATAGCAAGAAATTATCTTATAGTATTGTTGATAATATCGCTTTCAGAATCTGAAATGGCAGCTATTTCACATTCTGAATTGCTCTATTTCCCCCTTATCTTCGGTGGTCTATTTATCATCAATATTAGTCATGTCCGTTATTATTTTATTGACAATCAAAAAAGAAACCAAGTTCATTTTATTTCCTTAAAAAACAAAATATTACAATTGATTGAGTAATGATCTGTTATTGTTCACTTTTTGTTTTTTTATTGAAATAAAATATAAAAATAGAAAATAAATAAAAAAAATGCTTTAATAGCGATCTTTAGTATTTTGTTGTTATTTAAAGCACCTTTATTTAAAAGTAATGTATGTTTATGTCTTTTCAAGATTAACCAAGGAATATTTATGAATAAA
>NZ_VDHB01000116.1:0-6537 GCF_006227735.1 Testudinibacter sp. 'clade 2' | reverse complement strand
CACGTGGAGGTGTTTCTGCCGCAGCCAAGGGCGTGATGTTGACGTGTGCATTTTCTCCATGCACGTAAAGGTATGTTTGTTTATCTTTGAGTACTAAATTTTCTCTATATAGTGATATTTTTTTAAATTTGTGATCCTGGTAATATTAACTATATGATTTATCGTGTAGTATTATCAAAACATCGTAGTTATCTGGTATTTAATAAATACAGGGAGGTTACATGGGAAATATAGTTGAAGAGCAATCTGTTCATCAACATGCAAGGTTTAATTTGATCGATTCTCCTTGGATTCCTGTCGTCAATCGTGGTTTAGTTAGTTTACAGCAAATTTTTAGTGATCCAGCCCTACCAGCCTTGGGAGGGAGTGCTATTCAGCAAATTGCATTAATTAAACTCTTTTCAGCAATTGCACAAGCGGCACACACGCCGCAAAATGATCAGCAGTGGTATGAGTATAGTGCAGAAGCGCTCGGGCAAGATTGTCTGCGCTATTTGGCAGATTGGCATGATCATTTTTATCTTTATGGGCAAAAACCATTTCTGCAAATGCCTGCGATCCGAGCCGCAGCGGTGCAAGAATTCGGCGCTGTCCTACCTGAAATATCAACCGGAAATACCACTGTATTAACACAAATTCAGCAACCAAAATTGTTATCTGATGCAGATAAGGCATTGTTATTATTGGTTTTGATGGGATTTGCATTGGGTGGAAAGAAAACTGATAACACTGTGGTGTTGAGTCCTAATTATCGGGTGAAAACAAAAGATAACGGTAAGGGAACCACGGGTAAAGCCGGAACATCACTGGGTTTTTTGGGCATGCTGCATAGTTTTTATCTTGGTTCATCTATTTTAGAAACGGTGTATCTCAATTTATTGACAAAAGAAGATATTCAGCATTTGGGAGTCTTTAACCAAGGCTTGGGACGACCACCTTGGGAGCAGATGCCGACAGGGGAAGATGATGAGGTTGCCAGAAAATTAAAGGACACTTTAATGGGGCGTTTACTGCCATTGGGACGTTTCTGTTTACTGGCTGAAAATGGTCTGCATTATAGTGAGGGAATCCAGCATTATAGCTATAAAGAGGAAAAAGTGGCGGATCCGACCGTGGCGCTGAATCTGACAGGTAAGGAAGGAAAAGTATTGTGGGTCAACCCGGAAAAGCGGCCTTGGCGGGAATTGACCGCACTTTTGAGTTTTATCTCGACACCAACATTTGATTGTCCACAATTAAGCCTACCGGCTTTTCGGATAAAAAATAAATTCGCAACATTCGGTATTTGGTCTGGAGGCTTACGGGTAAGCAGCAATGCCGGTGAGCAGTATGTGTCGGGGCTGGATGATTTTGTTATAGCGACTATTTCACTTCATCGGGACTGTTTCGGTCAAACTTGGTTTACCGAGTGGCAAAAAGCGATGTCGCAATTGGATAAATATGCCAGCACTGTTTATAAATCGGTTTATCAGTTTTACACAGAGCAAAAATTAGAGGCTGCAAAGCAGGCTGCTGCCGCAGCGAATCAATTTTGGCAATTATGTGAACAGCAAGCGCAGGCTTTGGTTATTGCATGTCAGGAAATCACGGAGGATCAAGCAAGCAATCCTGAACCGTTAAATCGGCTATACCGCACTTTTATCGGTTATAGCTATCAGATTTATGAACAAAATACGATGAATGAAACCGGCAGGCAGATGGAAACCTGGGCGAAATGCCACCCACGTTTTGTCAAAGCTTCGTCTTCGAAGGAGAGAGCATCATGACGTCACAACCCTCAAAAAATCAGCGTTTTGTTGACTATGTCATACAGCAATGTTTGCAGGATAAAGGTTTTGCTGCCAAGTTGAAACGGGCGGATAATCCAAATACAGAGTATTACAGTTGGGAAATCTTGGTCAATTTTGTTGACCTAACAATCGATAGTAAACGCCTGCCTTATGCCCTTATTGCAGCGGCAATTGCAGATGGTAAGGTGCAGGAGAACGGTAGTCTTGGGCTTGGGTATATATTATCAAAATGCTATGACACTGATACGACATTGGGTAATCAGACCGATCCGGCGAAAATTAAATTGCGTCGATTATTAGCGTGCCAAAGTGCGGTCGAAGTTTGTGGTGTATTGCGTCCCATCTTGAGTTTGATTCGGGCAAAAGGCTTGGCGGGCAGTCTGGATTATGCTGCTCTGTTGGGCAACTTGTGTTGGTTCAATGAGCAGACGAAAAAACATTGGGCGATGGATTTTTACCGCAAGCAGGAGATTGAGTATGAATAATCCTTTGTACGCCAGTGTATTAAAATTAGGGCGGAAAGATATTAAGCAATTCTCAATTAAAGATGAATATGGTTTGCATAAAGTTATCTATTCATTATTTGATAAAGACGAACAAGCGGAAAAACGCCGCTTTTTATTTTGTGAAAAAGGCGGTGCTTTTGACCTGTCGAGCAAAGAGTATGTGAAACAGATTATTTTGCTGTCGCAGCAACCACCAAAATCTGCGATTGGCAACTATCCGCTAAAAATCCAAAGTAAGTTGATCCCAGAGACCTTTTTAAGCCATAAATATTATCGCTTTGAAATACGGATGAATGTGGCAAAACGCGATAACCAAAGTCAAAAAATCATGCCGTTAAAAGGGAAAGAGGCCATATTGGCTTGGTTTTTGCAGAAAAACGCCAGTTGGGGTTTTCAAGCCGATCCTGTCGGATTACAAATTACTGCGCATCAAGTGATGCGTTTTAGTAAAAATGACAAGATTGTGACACTCAATGCCGTGACCTTTCAGGGCACTTTACAGGTTGTAGAACCGCAACTTTTTGCGGATAGTTTTAGTTACGGTATCGGGCGGGGACGTAGTTTCGGCTTAGGATTATTGCAGCTGGCACCCCTCACAGACGATTTATTTTCTATTTAATTTCAGGAGTATCATATGATCAACCCATTAAAGAATACCCGTATTGAGTTTCATATTTTGCAATCTTTTCCGGTCACTTGCTTAAACCGTGATGATGTTGGCGCACCTAAATCGGCTTTGATTGGTGGTGTCGAGAGGGCAAGGGTCAGCTCGCAATGTTGGAAACGTCAAGTGCGGTTAACCATGGCGGATTTTGGAATAAAATTAGCGGTGCGGACCCGAAAAATTGAACAGTGGATTGCACAGGCTTGCTTGGTTCAAGGTGCGAACACAGAACAAGCGCAGAAATGTGCTGAAAAAATCGCTGGATTTTTAACCAAAGAGACATTGCACTTTATGACTGAAACGGAAGCAATGGCTTTTGCCGAATATTGCCAAAGTTTGGGTTATGATGAAGCTAAATTAAAAGATAAAGACGTGTATAAAATTGCGAAAAAAGCCTTTAATCCGGCGTTAGACGGTTTAGATATTGCGTTATTCGGCAGAATGGTGGCGCAAGCCGCAGAATTAAATGTGGAAGCCGCCGCCTCTTTTGCTCATGCTATTTCTACCCATCGGGTCAGCTCGGAAATTGACTTTTTTACCGCACTTGATGATCGTTTGCAAAAAGATGAAACCGGCTCCGGACATATGGGCGTATTACAATTCAATTCTGCTACTTATTACCGCTATGTCAGTTTGGATCTAGGACAATTGAACCAAACTTTGCAAGGGCAAGATTTGGATAAAGCGGTGGAAGCCTTTACCAAGGCATTGTATTTAGCGGTGCCGGCAGCCCGCCAAACCACTCAAGCGGGTGTTTGCGGTTGGGAATATGCCAAAGTTCTGGTCAGAAAAGGGCAGGGCTTGCAAGCATCGTTTGAAAGTGCGGTTAAGTCGCAAAAAGCCGAAGGGTATCTCAGACCAAGTATTGACAGATTAAAAGAATATCTTGCACACAAAGAAAAACTGTCAGGATCATTATTTGGCAAAATTGCAGAGTATAATTTTGGCGAAGACGAGAATTTTAATATTGATCAATTAGTAGCAGCATTGGTTCAGCATGTAGAGGTTACGAATGAATAATCCTTATATTTTGTTATGGTTGGAAGGACCGTTACAATCTTGGGGATTTGATTCAAAATTTAACCGTCGTGAAACCTTGCCGTTTCCAACCAAATCAGGCATTTTGGGGTTGCTTTGTTGTGCTTTGGGTTATGGCGGTGAACAACGAGAGTTTTTGTCGCTGTTTTCTGATTTGGATCTTCAAGTCGCAGCATATTCGCAAAAAGACCAAAACGGTCGCCTGATAAAGCCATTACAACTGCGGGATTTCCATATGGTAGGTAGTGGATTTAATGATGCGGATCCATGGCAAAAATTGATGATTCCCAAAACGGTTGCCGGAAAACCGGCGGTTGGGGGCGGTGCGAAATTGACATATCGCTATTATTTACAAGATATGGCATTCGCTGTGGCGTTAGAGGTGCCGGCAAATTGGCTAGACACCTTGGTGGAAGCCTTGCAAAATCCGATCTGGGATCTTTATTTGGGACGGAAATGTTGTGTGCCGACTGAATTTATCTATCAGGGAACGTTTAACGATTCAGCCGAAGCTTTTGCAAACGTGGAGGCTATTCTGGCTGACAACGGCAAAAACAGGGCGATCAATTTTAAGGTGCTTCAAGGCAATTATCCGGACTTAGGTGATAGTTTTGCTTTAAATGATGTGCCTATTTGCTTTGGTGAAAATAAGCAATACCAAGATCGCTCGGTGACAGTTATTTTAGAAACACAAGAATAAGGGTTGTCGGTGGCAGATAATAAACGGCTATTAGTCAAAATTACTCGGGAATCGTTACCTCAGGTTAAAGACAAATACCCTTATCTTTATCTAGAACGTGGTCGTTTGGAAATTGATGACAGTAGCGTTAAATGGATCGACTGTGATGGGAATGTGGTTCGTCTACCGATTGCGAGTATTAATTGTTTGTTGCTTGGTCCGGGAACAAGTTTGACCCATGAAGCGGTGAAAGTGATTGCAACGGCGAATTGTGGTTTATGCTGGGTGGGTGAGGACAGTTTACTCTATTACGCATCCGGCATTTCACCAACCAGCGATTCACGTAATTTTCGTCGCCAAATGCAACTTGCTGCCGATTCCAAAAAATCATTGGAGATTGCCCGCCAACTATTTGCAAAGCGTTTCCCGGATATGGATCTAAGCGGCAAAACCTTAAAAGAGATGATGGGGTTAGAAGGACAACGAGTTAGGAGTCTGTATCAAACGAAAGCTGAATACTATCAAGTCGGCTGGAAAGGGCGACAATATACACCCAACAAATTTGAACTCAGTGATTTAACCAATCAAATCTTAACCGCAGCCAATACCGCACTTTACGGGATTTTGTGTTCCTCAATACACAGCATGGGCTATTCTCCTCATATGGGATTTATCCACTCCGGCAGCCCGCTTCCTTTTGTGTATGATATGGCTGATCTTTATAAAGAGCATCTTTGTATTGATCTTGCCTTTGCTTTAACTAAAGAGATGGCGGGTATGTATGACAAATATTGCGTCTCATCGGCATTCCGCGAGAGAGTGATTGAGTCTGATTTATTGACCCAAATTAGCACGGATATCAGCGAATTACTGGGAGGACGAAAAAATGCTGGTCGTACTGGCAAATGATCTACCGCCGGCTGTGCGTGGACGGATGAAATTATGGTTTATTGAACCTCGTCCTAATGTTTTTATTTCAGGGATTAAAGATTCTGTAGCAAAGACCGTGACCGAATATTTATTAGGGCATTGCCCATTAGAAAGCGGACTCATTATTTTCAGAAAAATCCCACAAGCCCCCGGTTATGAAATTCGTACTTTAGGCCAGGCTAAGAAAGAATTAATCAATATCTCTGGTTTACAATTAGTGATCGAAAAATTTATCTAACCAACTTATCATTCAAAAGCCCAAGATATTGTGTTAAGACTAAGCTCTTTAACAATATAATGGTATTTTCTCCACACCTGTGGAGGTGTTTCTGATGCAAGCGTTTTAGCATAACGAGTAGCAATATTTTCTCCACACCTGTGGAGGTGTTTCTAAATTATGACAACCGCACTTGCAACACTCACCATTTTCTCCACACCTGTGGAGGTGTTTCTCCATGTTAATCGAATCCGTCAGCTGCACTTCAATTTTCTCCACACCTGTGGAGGTGTTTCTGCTGGATCATTGTTAATTGGAAGTGTTGATAAATTTTCTCCACACCTGTGGAGGTGTTTCTTGAGGAGGCAGAGCTGTCAGAAAAATTTGCCGATTTTCTCCACACCTGTGGAGGTGTTTCTCAGAATCTCTCTCGGCGTGGAACGAGATGGTTATTTTCTCCACACCTGTGGAGGTGTTTCCGACAATGCCAATGCCACTGCTGCACGACACTAATTTTCTCCACACCTGTGGAGGTGTTTCTTTGTTATCCCAACGGAAAACAAACCACGTTGTATTTTCTCCACACCTGTGGAGGTGTTTCTTTATCAGAGGGGATAAATTTTTCTTCGAATGGATTTTCTCCACACCTGTGGAGGTGTTTCCCCTTTGTCTCATTTAGCTAAACCAAAGAAAGAATTTTCTCCACACCTGTG
>NZ_VDHB01000115.1:0-21458 GCF_006227735.1 Testudinibacter sp. 'clade 2' | reverse complement strand
ATTATCAAATAATTGCGCTTCAATATGCTTCGGAAAGGGTGAACTTCGGTTCGCCCTTTTTGTTGTTTAAGTGTTGAGAATAGTGGTATAACGGCATAAGAAATTAACGGTTTTATTGTAATTAGCCTATTCAATACATAAAGAAAGTGCTACAATCGCTCGTTCAAAAATATACCGTTATTCATTGGATCGGATAGATAAAAAACATGAGTTCAGAAAATATTAAAAAACAAGCACTTATTGAAAACCATGAAGGTAAAGGCAAAGCAGTAAATAATTTGCTTTGGCTTTTAGCTGTGTTATTGATCGTTGTTGCTGCGGTGGGGAATACCTATTTTGCCGATCAATTTGCGTTGGCAATTCGTATCGTTGCGATGGTAATCTTAATGGTCGCAGCTTTAGGACTGGTCGCAGTCACCAATCAAGGTAAAAAAGCGATTGGTTTTTTCAAAGAGTCACGTGGTGAATTAAGAAAAATCGTTTGGCCGAAACGCGCCGAGGCTATGCAAACAACATTGATTGTTTTTGGCGTAACCGTGGTTGCTTCTTTAGTGCTTTGGGGATTTGATTCCTTGATTATTGCGGTTATCTCCTTTATTACTAACCTGAGATTTTAATTTATGAGCGAGAATACAGCACCAATAAAACGCTGGTATGTTTTACAGGCTTTCTCCGGTTTTGAAGGCCGTGTAGCGAAAACATTAATCGAATATATCAAACAACATAATATGGAAGATCAGTTTGGTGAAGTGCTAGTGCCAACTGAAGAAGTGGTTGAAAATATTGCCGGCAAACGTCGCAAAAGCGAGCGTAAATTCTTCCCAGGTTATGTACTGGTACAAATGGAAATGAACGATGACACTTGGCATTTGGTGCGTAGTGTGCCTCGTGTGATGGGGTTCATTGGTGGTACGCCAGACAAGCCTGCGCCGATTTCTAAACGCGAAGCCGATACGATTTTAAACCGTCTACAACAAGATGGTGATAAACCAAGACCGAAAACACTGTTCCAGCCTGGTGAAGAAGTGCGGGTTACCGAAGGTCCGTTTATGGATTTCAACGGCACGGTAGAAGAGGTCGATTACGACAAAAGCCGTATCAAAGTATCTGTGTCGATTTTTGGGCGTGCGACACCGGTGGAGCTGGAGTTCCGTCAAGTGGAAAAAGCGGTTTAAGACGGTACGTTCAAGGCATAATTTCTCAAGTATTTTACGCTAAAATGCTTGAAAAACAGGCAGTGTTTAATTAGAATACTGCCCTTCAATAAACAGGGGAGCCGCAAGGCGATAATACCCGCAAGAGGAAAATAAAATGGCAAAGAAAGTACAAGCCTACGTTAAGCTGCAAGTTGCAGCCGGTATGGCAAATCCAAGTCCACCGGTTGGTCCTGCATTGGGTCAACAAGGTGTCAACATCATGGAATTCTGTAAAGCATTCAACGCTCGTACTGAGGGCTTGGAAAAAGGTTTACCGACTCCAGTTGTTATCACAGTCTATGCAGACCGCTCTTTTACCTTTATCACTAAAACTCCGCCGGCAGCAGTGTTGCTGAAAAAAGCGGCAGGTGTTAAATCTGGTTCTGGTAAACCGAATAAAGAGAAAGTTGGTAAAGTCACTCGTGCACAAGTGCGTGAAATCGCTGAAGTTAAAGCAGCCGATATGACTGGCGCAAGTATCGAAACTAAAATGAAATCTATTGAAGGTACCGCTCGTTCAATGGGCTTGGTAGTGGAGGACTAATCAAATGGCTAAACTTACCAAACGCATGAAAGCGATCCAAGAGAAAGTAGATTCAACAAAAGCCTACGAAATCAACGAAGCCGTTGCCTTGTTAAAAGAATTAGCAACCGCAAAATTCGTTGAAAGCGTTGATGTTGCTGTTAATTTAGGTATCGAAGCGCGTAAATCTGACCAAAACGTGCGTGGCGCAACGGTGTTGCCACACGGAACTGGTCGTGAAGTACGTGTTGCCGTATTTACTCAAGGCGCAAACGCTGAAGCAGCAAAAGAAGCCGGTGCTGACTTAGTCGGTATGGAAGATCTGGCTGAATTAGTCAAAAAAGGCGAAATGAACTTTGATGTGGTTATTGCTTCTCCTGATGCAATGCGTGTTGTGGGTCAATTGGGTCAAATCTTAGGCCCACGTGGCTTAATGCCAAACCCGAAAGTCGGCACTGTAACCCCTAACGTCGCAGAAGCGGTTAAAAATGCGAAATCCGGTCAGGTTCGTTACCGTAACGACAAAAATGGTATTATCCATACCACTATCGGTAAAGTAAATTTCTCAGAAGAACAATTGAAAGAGAACTTGCAAGCGTTGTTGGCAGCTTTAGTGAAAGCAAAACCAGCAAGCTCTAAAGGGATCTTTATCAAGAAAGTCAGCCTTTCTACCACTCAAGGTGCAGGCGTAGCGATTGATCAAACCAGTTTGAGCTAATAAAACTTTACAGCGGGGAGAATTGTATTTATAATTCTCCTCTTATTTTCCGATGGTAGTTTAGTCGGAAACTTCTGGTTGGTGCTTGACCTTATTCAAGCCCCATCCAAGACCGCAGGGGAAATCGTGTGAGGAAACTCAGGTGATTTCTTAATTATCCTGCGTAGATGGTGAACAGAATGAGAAAAATTTTCTGCTTCTGCGCACCGAAAGACGTCTTGATATGCTTGCATATCAAGGAATTTAAATCCGGGAAACCGGAGTGTATTCAGGAGCTATAAGCCAATGGCATTAAATCTTCAAGACAAACAAGCAATTGTTGCTGAAGTAAACGAAGCAGCCAAAGGTGCCCTATCAGCAGTGATTGCGGATTCTCGCGGTGTGACTGTGGATAAAATGACTGAATTGCGTAAAACTGCGCGTGAAGCCGGTGTTACTATGCGTGTCGTGCGTAATACTTTATTACGTCGTGCGGTAGAAGGCACTGACTACGAGTGCTTGAAAGACGTGATGACAGGTCCGACACTTATCGCATTTTCTAATGAGCATCCGGGCGCAGCTGCACGTTTGTTCAAAGATTTCGCAAAAGCGAACGATAAGTTCGAACTTAAAGGTGCCGCTTTCGAAGGTAAAATCCAAGATGTTGAATTCTTAGCAACATTGCCGACTTACGACGAAGCGATTGCACGTTTAATGGGTACTATGAAAGAAGCTGCGGCAGGCAAACTTGCTCGCACTCTTGCGGCATTACGCGACAAATTACAAGAAGCTGCTTAATTATCAAAGCGTTTCTTACCTCGTTTAATTTATTTACTTTAGGAATTGATTGTCATGTCATTAACTAACGAACAAATCATTGAAGCGATTGCTTCTAAAACTGTCACTGAAATCGTAGAATTAATTTCTGCAATGGAAGAAAAATTCGGTGTTTCTGCAGCAGCGGCAGCAGTAGCTGTAGCAGCAGGTCCAGCAGAAGCAGCAGAAGAGAAAACTGAATTCGATGTAGTATTAACTGCAGCGGGCGCTAACAAAGTTGCTGTTATCAAAGCAGTACGTGGTGCAACCGGTTTAGGCTTAAAAGAAGCGAAAGACCTGGTTGAATCTGCACCAGCAGCGCTGAAAGAAGGCATCTCTAAAGCTGAAGCTGAAGAACTGAAGAAAACATTAGAAGAAGCAGGTGCTTCTGTTGAACTTAAATAATTAATTTTATTTAGGTTTATAGCCTGTTATAGGCGGATGGCTAGCGGTTTAGACTGCTAGCCATTTTGTGCCTTTAAAAAATAGAAGTGAATATGCCGTTTTTTTATTTCTATAACTGCTTGATAAAATAGTGATTATTGATTTTATCGAGCCTGCACCAGAAGTTTTGCCGGTGATTATTCGGCAAAAAAGTGAAAGTGCGGTACCAACAAACGGTATCGATAGCATTGCCACCTTGTTAATTTGATCGCAAGTGTGCGCGAATTTTGGGTCACCGATCAGCGAGCAGAGGAACCCTATGGTTTACTCCTATACCGAGAAAAAACGTATTCGTAAAAACTTTGGCAAACGTCAACAAGTTTTAAATGTACCTTATTTATTAACAATCCAAATCGATTCTTTCGATAAATTTATTCAGCAAGATCCGGAAGGGCAGCAGGGACTGGAAGCGGCGTTCCGCTCAGTGTTTCCGATTGTCAGCAATAACGGCAGCACTGAATTGCAATATGTGAGCTATAAGTTAGGTGAACCAGTATTTGATGTGCGTGAATGTCAAATCCGTGGGACAACTTATTCTGCGCCGTTGAGAGTTAAACTGCGTTTAGTCAGCTACGATCGTGATGCTGCACCGGGTACGGTAAAAGACATCAAAGAAAATGATGTCTATATGGGGGAAATCCCATTGATGACCGACAACGGAACTTTTGTGATCAACGGCACCGAGCGTGTTATTGTTTCGCAATTACACCGTAGTCCGGGGGTTTTCTTTGACAGCGATAAAGGTAAAACCCATTCTTCGGGGAAAGTGCTGTATAACGCACGTATTATTCCTTACCGTGGTTCATGGTTGGATTTTGAATTTGATCCGAAAGATAACTTATTTGCGCGTATCGACCGTCGCCGTAAATTACCTGCTACGATTATCCTGCGTGCATTGAACTACACCACTGAAGAAATTCTGGCGCTGTTCTTTGAGAAAGTGAACTTCAGCATTGATGACAATAAATTGATGATGGAACTGGTGCCGGAGCGTTTGCGCGGTGAAACTGCCAGCTTTGATATTGAAGCCAACGGTACCGTTTATATTGAGCGCGGACGTCGTATCACGGCACGTCATATCCGTCAGTTAGAAAAAGATAAAATCTCTCAAGTTGTGGTTCCGACAGAATATATTGTCGGCAAAATTATCGCTAAAGATTATGTTGATCTTGAGAGTGGCGAATTGATCTGTGCGGCGAATGCGGAAATTACATTAGAAATTTTGGCTAAATTGAGCCAAGCCGGTTATAAAGATATTGAAGTGCTGTTCACCAATGATTTAGATCATGGACCTTATATTTCAGAAACTTTACGAGTGGATCCGTCACATGACCGTTTAAGCGCGCTGGTTGAAATTTACCGTATGATGCGTCCGGGCGAACCACCGACAAAAGAAGCGGCTGAATCGCTGTTTGACAATCTATTCTTCTCTAGTGATCGTTATGATCTTTCTGCGGTTGGCCGCATGAAATTCAACCGCTCTTTGAATATTCCGGAAGGGGAAGGCAGCGGTATCCTGAGCAATGATGACATTGTGATGGTGATGAAAAAACTGATCGAGATCCGTAACGGTCGTGGTGAAGTCGATGATATCGATCACTTAGGCAACCGTCGTATTCGTTCAGTGGGCGAGATGGCGGAAAATCAATTCCGCATCGGTTTGGTGCGTGTTGAAAGAGCGGTCAGAGAGCGCTTGTCGTTAGGCGATTTGGACGGTGTAACGCCACAAGATTTGATCAATGCCAAACCGATTTCGGCTGCGGTGAAAGAGTTCTTTGGTTCGTCCCAGTTGTCGCAATTTATGGATCAGAACAACCCATTGTCGGAAGTGACCCACAAACGCCGTATTTCTGCTTTAGGGCCGGGCGGTTTGACTCGTGAGCGCGCCGGCTTTGAGGTGCGTGACGTTCACGCCACTCACTACGGTCGTGTTTGTCCGATTGAAACCCCTGAAGGTCCAAACATCGGTTTGATCAACTCCTTGTCGGTGTATGCACGTACTAATGATTACGGTTTTTTGGAAACCCCATACCGTAAAGTGGTTGACGGGCAAGTGACGGAAGAAATCGAATATTTGTCAGCGATTGAAGAAGGCAAATATGTGATTGCACAGGCGAACTCCAACTTGGATGAAAATTCACGCTTTACCGATACCTTCGTGACTTGTCGTGGTGAACACGGCGAAGCCGGTTTGTATAAAGCCGATGAAATCCAATATATGGATATCTCCACGCAACAAGTGGTTTCGGTGGCGGCGGCGTTGATTCCATTCTTGGAACACGACGATGCCAACCGTGCCTTGATGGGTGCAAACATGCAACGTCAAGCGGTGCCGACTCTGCGTGCCGATAAACCGTTGGTCGGAACCGGAATTGAGAAAGCGGTAGCCGTGGACTCCGGGGTAACCGTGGTCGCCAAACGTGGCGGTTATGTACAATATATCGATGCTTCACGCATCGTGATTAAAGTCAATGAAGACGAAACCGTACCGGGCGAAGCAGGAATTGATATTTATAACCTGACCAAATACACCCGTTCGAACCAAAACACCTGTATCAACCAAGTGCCTTGTATTTCACTGGGGGAACCGATTGAGCGTGGTGAAGTGTTGGCAGACGGTCCGTCCACCGATTTGGGTGAATTGGCGTTAGGTCAAAATATGCGTGTGGCATTTATGCCATGGAACGGTTATAACTTCGAAGACTCGATGTTAGTTTCTGAGCGCGTAGTGCAAGAAGATCGTTTTACGACGATTCACATTCAAGAATTGACCGCAGTTGCGCGTGATACCAAACTGGGCGCAGAAGAGATTACTGCCGATATTCCTAACGTCGGTGAAGCAGCGCTGAGCAAATTGGACGAATCCGGTATCGTGTATATCGGGGCGGAAGTCAAAGGCGGTGATATTCTGGTGGGTAAAGTCACCCCGAAAGGTGAGACCCAATTAACCCCGGAAGAAAAATTGTTGCGTGCGATCTTTGGTGAAAAAGCCTCTGATGTAAAAGATTCTTCTCTGCGTGTACCAAACAGCGTTTCCGGTACGGTAATCGACGTACAAGTCTTCACCCGTGATGGTGTAGAAAAGGATAAACGTGCGCTTGAAATTGAAGAAATGCAGTTAAAACAAGCCAAGAAAGATTTGGTGGAAGAACTGGAGATTTTGGAAGCCGGCTTGTTTACTCGTGTGCGTAACTTGTTATTGAATAACGGTATTGAAGAGAAACAACTGGATAAGCTGACCCGTAACCAATGGTTGGAACAATCGCTGGCTGATGAAAATCAACAAAATCAGTTGGAACAGTTGGCAGAGCAGCATGAAGAGTTGCGCAAAGAGTTTGAACGCAAACTGGAAATTAAACGTCATAAAATCATTCAAGGCGACGATTTAGCACCGGGTGTGTTGAAAATCGTCAAAGTCTATCTGGCAGTGAAACGTCAGATTCAGCCGGGTGATAAAATGGCGGGTCGCCATGGTAATAAAGGGGTTATCTCAAAAATTAATCCGGTGGAAGACATGCCGTACGATGAAAACGGGCAGCCGGTCGATATCGTCTTGAACCCGTTGGGCGTACCGTCACGGATGAATATCGGTCAGATTTTGGAAACACACTTGGGCTTGGCGGCTAAAGGCGTGGGTGACAAGATCAATGCGATGATTAAACAGCAACAATCTGTTGCCAAATTGCGTGATTATATTCAACGTGCGTATGATTTGGGCGGCGAAAGTCAAAAAGTGGATCTTGCAACCTTCAGTGATGATGAAGTGATGCGTTTGGCGCAAAACTTGCGTAAAGGAATGCCGTTGGCAACCCCGGTATTTGACGGTGCTCACGAAAGCGAAATCAAAGGCTTGTTGGCGCTGGCAGATCTGCCAACTTCCGGTCAGATTACGTTGTTTGACGGGCGTACCGGCGAGAAATTTGAACGTCCGGTAACCGTAGGCTATATGTACATGCTGAAATTGAACCACTTGGTTGATGACAAAATGCACGCCCGCTCCACCGGTTCGTACAGCTTGGTTACCCAACAACCATTGGGTGGTAAAGCCCAGTTCGGGGGACAACGTTTCGGGGAGATGGAAGTATGGGCACTGGAAGCTTATGGTGCTGCTTATACCCTGCAAGAGATGCTGACCGTGAAGTCCGATGACGTGAACGGTCGTACCAAAATGTATAAAAACATTGTGGACGGCGCACATCAGATGGAACCGGGCATGCCGGAATCCTTCAACGTATTGTTGAAAGAGATTCGCTCGCTGGGGATTAATATTGATCTGGATGAAGATCGTTAATCGCTTCCATCTGAGCAACGATAAAATATGCTCAAGTGCGGTCTGACCGCACTTGAATTAAGTTTAACTCCGACAGGAGCAAATCTGTGAAAGACTTAGTTAAGTTTTTGAAAGCACAAACGAAATCTTCAGAAGATTTTGATGTGATTAAAATTGGGCTGGCTTCTCCCGACATGATCCGTTCATGGTCGTTCGGGGAAGTGAAAAAGCCGGAAACCATTAACTACCGCACGTTTAAACCGGAACGTGACGGTTTATTTTGCGCACGCATTTTCGGGCCGGTTAAAGATTACGAATGTTTGTGCGGAAAATATAAACGCTTAAAACATCGTGGCGTAATCTGTGAAAAGTGCGGTGTCGAAGTTACGCAAACCAAAGTACGTCGTGAGCGTATGGGACACATCGAACTGGCTTCACCGGTAGCGCATATCTGGTTCTTAAAATCGCTGCCGTCCCGTATCGGTTTATTGTTGGATATGCCGTTGCGTGATATTGAGCGCGTGCTGTATTTCGAAAGCTATATTGTCACCGAGCCAGGCATGACCGACTTGGAGCGCGGTCAACTGTTGACCGAAGAACAATTTATGGATGCGGAAGACCGTTGGGCGGACGAATTTGAAGCCAAAATGGGGGCAGAAGCGATCCAACATTTGTTGCAACAAATGGATTTGGCGCACCAATGCGAAACGCTGCGTGAAGAGCTGCAAGAAACCAGTTCGGAAACCAAACGTAAAAAAATTACTAAACGTTTGAAATTGCTGGAAGCCTTTATTCAATCCGGCAACAATCCTGAGTGGATGGTGTTGACTGTGCTGCCGGTATTACCGCCGGATCTGCGTCCGTTAGTGCCGTTGGATGGGGGACGTTTTGCGACATCTGATCTAAACGATTTATACCGTCGCGTGATCAACCGTAACAACCGTTTGAAACGCTTACTGGATCTGGTTGCACCGGATATTATCGTACGCAACGAAAAACGGATGCTGCAAGAATCGGTCGATGCGTTGTTAGACAACGGTCGCCGTGGTCGTGCGATCACCGGTTCCAACAAACGTGCGCTGAAATCCCTTGCGGATATGATCAAAGGAAAACAAGGCCGTTTCCGTCAAAACTTGTTGGGTAAACGGGTTGACTATTCCGGCCGTTCGGTTATTACCGTCGGTCCATACCTGCATTTGCATCAATGCGGGTTGCCGAAAAAAATGGCGTTGGAACTGTTCCGTCCGTTTATCTATGCCAAATTAGAAAGCCAAGGCTATGCCTCAACCATCAAAGCTGCCAAGAAAATGGTAGAGCGTGAAGATGCGATTGTTTGGGATATTCTGGCTGATGTTATCCGCGAACATCCGATTCTGTTGAACCGTGCGCCAACCTTGCATCGATTGGGGATCCAAGCATTCGAACCGTTGTTGATCGAAGGTAAAGCGATCCAGTTACACCCGTTGGTGTGTGCGGCATTCAACGCCGACTTTGACGGAGACCAAATGGCGGTACACGTACCATTGACGCTGGAAGCGCAATTGGAAGCGCGCGCGCTGATGATGTCGACCAACAATATCTTATCACCGGCAAACGGTGAGCCGATCATTGTTCCGTCACAAGACGTGGTGTTGGGTCTGTACTATATGACCCGTGAAAAAGTCAATGCTAAAGGCGAAGGCATGTATTTGCAAAATCCACTGGAAGCAGAGAAAGCCTACCGTACCGGACAAGCAGAATTGCATGCGCGGGTTAAAGTGCGGATCACTGAATATGTGAAGTCTTCTAGCAATGAGTTTGAAGCGGTCACCACGCTGACCGAAACCACTATCGGACGTGCAATTTTATGGATGATTGCGCCAAGAGGCATGCCGTTTGAGTTGTTTAACCAAACCTTGGGCAAAAAAGCGATTTCTCGTTTAATCAACGCTTGTTACCGTTTGTTGGGCATGAAATCCAGCGTCATTTTTGCCGACCAAATCATGTACACCGGTTTTGCCTATGCGGCACGTTCCGGCGCATCGGTCGGGATTGACGACATGGTGATTCCGGATCAGAAAAATGAAATTATTTCTGCGGCGGAAAGTGAAGTTGAAGAGATTCAGGAGCAATTCCAATCGGGTCTTGTAACCGCCGGTGAGCGTTACAATAAAGTCATCGATATTTGGGCCGCAGCGAATGAACGTGTTGCCAAAGCGATGATGGAAAACCTGTCAACCGAAGAAGTGATTAACCGTGACGGAGTACCGGAAAAACAAGCCTCCTTTAACAGCATCTTTATGATGGCGGATTCCGGGGCGCGGGGTTCTGCGGCGCAGATTCGTCAGTTGGCGGGAATGCGGGGCTTGATGGCGCGTCCGGACGGCTCGATCATTGAGACGCCGATTACTGCGAACTTCCGCGAAGGCTTGAACGTACTGCAATACTTTATTTCCACCCACGGGGCGCGTAAAGGTTTGGCAGATACCGCACTTAAAACAGCGAACTCCGGTTACTTGACTCGCCGTCTGGTTGACGTGGCGCAAGATTTGGTGATTGTCGAAGACGATTGTGGTACCGAAGAAGGTATCGTCATGACCCCGTTAATCGAGGGTGGTGATGTCAAAGAGGCGTTGCGTGAACGTGTATTGGGGCGTGTGGTGGCAGAAGATGTTCTGGTACCGGGCACTGATCAGGTCTTGATTCCGCGTAATACTTTGCTAGATGAAAAATTGTGCGATGTAATTGACGCCAACTCGGTAGACAGCATCAAAGTGCGGTCAGTGGTAACCTGCCAAACTGATTTTGGTGTGTGTGCGAAATGTTATGGTCGTGATCTGGCTCGAGGGCATATCATCAACAATGGTGAAGCGGTTGGCGTTATTGCGGCGCAGTCCATCGGTGAGCCGGGAACACAGTTAACCATGCGGACGTTCCACATCGGGGGGGCGGCTTCCAGAGCGGCTTCTGAATCCAGCATTCAGATCAAAAATAACGGTAGCGTGCGTTTGGCAAATGCCAAGTTCGTTACTAACAAAGACGGCAAATTGGTGATTACTTCGCGTAATACTGAGCTGACGGTAATTGACGGCTTCGGACGCACCAAAGAGAACTATAAAGTGCCTTACGGAGCGACATTGAGCAAGCATGACGGTAGTGATGTCAATGCCGGCGAAATCATCGCTAACTGGGATCCGCATACCATGCCGGTTATCTCGGAAGTAGAAGGGTTTGTGCAGTTCGTGGATATCGTTGATGGTGTGACGGTTAGCCGTCAAACCGACGAGTTGACAGGATTGTCTTCCGTTGTGGTACAGGATGTGGGTGAACGTGCGACTGCAGGTAAAGACTTGCGTCCGGCGTTGCGTGTGGTCGATGCTAAAGGCAATCCGGTATTAATTGCAGGTACTGATGTGCCGGCGCAATACTTCTTGCCGGGTAAAGCAATTGTCACCTTGGACGATAACGCCGAAATCAATATCGGGGAACCATTAGCGCGTATTCCGCAAGAGTCTGCCGGAACCAAAGATATTACCGGTGGTTTGCCGCGCGTTGCCGATTTGTTCGAAGCGCGTAAACCGAAAGAGCCTGCGATTATGGCAGAAATTTCCGGTATCGTGTCGTTTGGTAAAGAGACCAAGGGTAAGCGTCGTTTACTGATTACACCGAGCGAAGGTGAAGTGTATGAAGAGATGATCCCGAAATGGCGTCAATTGAACGTGTTTGAAGGCGAATTGGTGTCTCGCGGTGATATTATCTCCGAAGGGGCGGAAACGCCACATGATATTCTGCGCTTGCGCGGAATCCGTGCGGTGACTGAATATATCGTCAACGAAGTGCAAGAAGTTTACCGCTTGCAAGGGGTAAAAATTAACGATAAGCACATTGAAGTCATTGTACGTCAAATGTTGCGTAAAGCGATTATTACCCAAGCGCATGATTCCGAATTCTTGGAAGGTGAGCAAGTGGAAGTGGCGCGCGTGAAAATCGTGAATCGCCAACGCGAGGCTGAAGGTAAGCCGTTGGTCGAATTCGAGCGTGAGTTGCTAGGTATTACCAAAGCGTCCTTGGCGACTGAGTCGTTTATTTCGGCAGCATCGTTCCAAGAAACCACGCGTGTGTTAACTGAAGCGGCAGTTGCCGGTAAACGTGACGAGTTGCGCGGTCTGAAAGAAAACGTCATCGTGGGTCGCTTGATTCCGGCAGGTACCGGTTATGTTTATCACCAAAACCGCCACAGCAACAAAATGGCTAAGGCAGAAAACGTACCGTTGGAAGAGATCGAAACCAAGTTTGACAGCGATGAAGCTGCTGCGAACTTGGCTGAAATGCTGAATATGTCGGCTGATTTCGAGTAAGCGAACCGTTTGAATCAGAAGCCCAAAGTGTTAACGCACTTTGGGCTTTTTTGTGGCTTTTTAGTACTTTCCGCTGCGATAATACTTTATAATAGCGACAAAATTATGCTATCGGAGAACAAATGCAGCGCTTACAGACGAAAGATTTTGGTTATTGGCTGCTGACCAAAGGCAGCAATATTTACTTATCGGACGGCAAATTGCCGTTCGGAACCGCCGATGAGTTAGCGCTAGACGATAAGTGCGGTATGGTGATCGGCGAATATCAAGATGCGCCACTCTGGTTGGTGGAAGAGTTTGATGACAGTCGCAATTATTTTTCGTTGCGTGATCAATTGATTCTGCCGGAGCGGATTTTCAATTTACTGAATCGTGGCGTAGCACTCAATTATTTTTGGAAAACCCATCGTTTTTGTGGGGTTTGCGGTGCTAAAACCCAAGCAATGACACCGCAAGAATGGGCAGTCGAATGTACACAGTGCCAACACCGCACTTACCCGATGATTGCGCCGTCAATCATTGTGGCAGTGCGCAAAGGTGATTCCATTTTACTGGCAAATCATGTACGCCATCGTGAAGAAAAAATTTATACTACGTTGGCCGGTTTTGTGGAAGTGGGCGAGACTTTGGAGCAGACAGTAGAGCGTGAAGTTTTTGAAGAGAGTGGTTTGAAAATAAAAAATCTGCGCTACATTGGCAGCCAGCCATGGTCGTTCCCCAATTCATTAATGTTGGGTTTTTTGGCAGATTATGCAGAGGGAGAGATTGCGATCCAGCCGGAAGAGTTGAATGATGCAGGTTGGTTTCGCTATGATGCCGGATTACCGCACTTGCCGCCACCCGGCACGATTGCACGCAAACTAATTGAACTCAGTCAGCAAATTTGCGCAGATGAAGCACAACAGCTCTAATAAGGAAGAAAAATGTCAGCATTAAAAAATGATCGTTATTTACGCGCGTTATTGCGCCAACCAGTCGATATGACGCCGATTTGGATGATGCGCCAAGCCGGACGCTATTTGCCGGAATATAAGGCAACCAGAGCCGAGGCTGGGGATTTTATGTCACTGTGCCGCAATCAGGAATTGGCATGCGAAGTCACCTTGCAGCCGCTACGTCGTTATGCGTTAGATGCGGCAATCCTGTTTTCTGATATTCTCACCATCCCCGATGCCATGGGCTTAGGTTTGAGTTTTGGCGCCGGAGAAGGGCCTAAATTTGCCAAACCAATTGAAAACCAACGTGATGTGACTAATTTGCCGATACCTGACCCGGAGCAAGAGTTGCAGTATGTGATGAATGCGGTGCGCACCATTTATAATGCATTGGACGGCAGTGTGCCGCTGATCGGTTTTTCCGGTAGCCCGTGGACCTTGGCGACCTATATGGTCGAGGGGGGCAGTAGCAAGGCCTTCACTAAAATTAAAAAAATGTTGTATGCCGAACCGCACTTGTTACACCAATTACTGGATAAACTGGCAGATAGCGTCGTTTTGTATCTGAACGCACAAATTAAAGCGGGCGCTCAGGCGGTAATGGTATTTGATACTTGGGGTGGCGTGTTGGCGCATCGTGATTATCGTGATTTTTCACTGCAATATATGCACAAAATTGTGGATGGCTTAATTCGTGATTATCGTGGTCGTCGTGTACCGGTGACGCTGTTCACCAAAGGCGGCGGTTTATGGCTGGAAGCGATGGCAGCAACCGGTTGTGATGCGCTGGGCTTGGATTGGACGGTGGATTTAGCGCAAGCACGCGCCCGAGTCGGACATAAGGTCGCCTTGCAAGGGAATATCGACCCGAGCGTACTGTATGCCGATCAAGCACGGATTGAACAGGAAGTGCAGCAAACCTTACAAGATTTTGGCGCAGGTAGCGGACATGTGTTCAATTTGGGACACGGCATTCATCAAGATGTCTCGCCGGACAGTCCGAAATATCTGGTTGATGCGGTGCACTGTTTTTCACAGCCCTACCACGCAACGGAGAAATAACAGATGCGTAACCCGATTCAAAAACGCTTGGAACATTTTGAAACTTGGCAGCATTTGGCGTTTATGTTGTGTTTGTGCGAAAGAATGTATCCCAATTTTCAGCTGTTTTGCCAAATGCAGGATAAAATGCAGGACAGCAAGGTGTATCACAATATTCTCAATCTGATTTGGGAATATTTGACAGTTAAAGGGGCGAAAATTAATTTTGAATCGCAACTGGAGAAGCTGGAAGCGATTATTCCGGATATTAATGAATACGATTCTTATGGAGTTATTCCTGCAGCAGATGCCTGCGAAGGCTTGTCACAAGTGCTACATACCATTATTTCCGGATCAAGCTTAGAACAGGCGATTTTGGTCAGTAAATTGTCACTGCAGACTGTGGTTTCTCTGTTGGAAACCGAACAAGACCGCACTTTAAATGAAAAGGAACTTAAAGAGTCGGCAGAGATTCAACAAGAATTAGACGTGCAATGGCTGATTTACCGCACCTTAAATGAAGCGGAAGAACGAGATGTTGAATTGCTGCTGAGCCTTAAAAATGAATTACGCGAAGAGGCAGTTAGCAATATCGGTATAAAAATTGACCTTTAAGTGTGATTTTTCGCTGAATTTAATGATTTATAGCTTTCAATCTCAAGCAACTTAGATTAATCTTAGGTTACTGTTTTTAGACAGCTATTGCACCAAGAATATCCAGATATTCAATCCATACAAAAGCTTAACTTAAACATCAATAACAAGGGGTACTATCTTATGAATAAAGCAGAACTGATTGATGCAATTGCATCTGCTGCAGAGTTAAACAAAAAACAAGCTAAAGCAGCTTTAGAAGCGACTTTAACTGCAATTACTGACAGCTTGAAGGCAGGCGATCCGGTTCAATTAATTGGTTTCGGTACTTTCAAAGTGAACCAACGACAAGCCCGTACCGGTCGTAATCCACAAACCGGACAGGAAATCCAAATTGCAGCGGCTAAAGTGCCGGCATTCGTTTCCGGTAAAGCATTAAAAGATGCTATCAAATAATAGATTTGAATTTTGTGTGATAAGAACCTCTGGCGACAGGGGTTTTTTTATATCTGAAATTTGACAATATCTATTTTTTTACTCTATTTGATAAAAGAATAGTTGAAGTTTTGAATCTGTTTCGATATTATTTCGAACCGAAACTTATGAGGCTTTTTTTAGTAGGGTAAAATGTCAAAACGAAATAGTTCACAGCGCCGCCATTTGATAATGCAACGCTTACAAGCCAGTGGTGAAATCTCAGTTGATGAGCTAGTGCAGCATTTTAGTACTTCCGAAGTGACTATCCGTAAAGACCTGACCGCACTTGAAAATAGTGGTTTACTGTTGCGTCGTTATGGTGGGGCTGTATTAATGCCAGCTGAGATTTTGACTGATGAAAACGATGAGCCGTTTTCAAAAGATAAGTTGTCGATTGCCAAAGTTGCAGCAGCACGGATTCGCGATCATAACCGGATTATTATTGATTCCGGTAGTACCACCGCAGCACTGATCAAACAGCTGAACCCGAAACAAGGCTTGGTGGTGATGACCAATTCATTAGCGGTAGCCAAACAACTGACCGAATTGGAAAACGAGCCTACTTTACTGATGACCGGCGGCACATGGGATATCCGTTCTGAATCCTTTCAGGGACAGGTTGCGGAGCAGGTGTTGCGTTCTTATGATTTTGACCAGTTGTTTATCGGGGCAGACGGCATTGATTTGGCGCGTGGCACCACAACGTTTAACGAGCTGGTCGGTTTAAGCCGGGTGATGGCAGAAACGGCTCGGGAAGTGGTGGTGATGGTCGAGTCACAAAAAATCGGACGTAAAATGCCAAATTTGGAGCTGAACTGGCAGCAGATCGATGTTCTGGTGACGGATAATCAAATCAGCCAAGAGATGAAGCAAAAGATCGAAGCCAATGGTGTTGAAGTAGTTTTGGCTAACTAATTTATTATTGATTAAACAAAGGAAAAAATATGTGTGGAATCGTAGGTGCTGTTGCTCAACGTGATGTGGCAGAAATTTTAATTGAAGGTTTACACCGTTTGGAATATCGTGGTTATGATTCTGCCGGTGTTGCCGTAGTGGATGAACAGCATAATTTACAACGCGTGCGTTGTTTAGGTAAAGTGAAAGCGCTGGACGAAGCTGTTGCCAAACAGCCGTTAATCGGCGGCACAGGGATTGCACACACCCGTTGGGCGACTCATGGCGAGCCGTCGGAAGCCAATGCACATCCGCATGTTTCCGGCGAGATTACGGTGGTGCATAACGGCATTATCGAAAACCATGAAGAATTGCGCGAAAGCTTGAAAGCGCGTGGTTACGTCTTCACTTCGCAAACCGATACCGAAGTGATTGCTCACTTGGTCGAATGGGAAAACCGCACTTCGACCAGTTTGCTGGAGGCCGTGCAGAAAACCGTGCGACAACTGACCGGTGCTTACGGTATGGTGGTGTTGCACCGTGCACAGCCGGAACATCTGATTGCGGCGCGCTCCGGCAGTCCGTTGGTGATCGGCTTAGGTTTGGGCGAAAACTTCTTGGCTTCCGACCAGTTGGCATTGTTAAGCGTTACTCGTCGGTTTATCTTCTTGGAAGAGGGGGATATTGCTGAAATCAGCCGCCGTAACATTGATATTTATAGCCGTGACGGTGAGAAAGTTGAGCGTCAGGTGCACGAATCCAACCTGGAAAATGATGCCGCCGAAAAAGGCAAATATCGTCATTTTATGCAAAAAGAGATTTTTGAGCAGCCGACTGCGATTGTCAATACGCTGGAAGGGCGGATCGCCAATGATAGCGTCATTATCGAAAGCATCGGCAACGGCGCACGTGAGATTTTGGAAAAAGTAGAACATGTACAAATCGTGGCGTGTGGAACCTCGTACAATTCCGGCATGGCGGCACGTTACTGGTTCGAAGCGTTAGCTGGGGTCAGTTGCGATGTGGAAATTGCCTCTGAATTTCGGTATCGTAAATTCGTCACCCGCCCGAACAGCCTGTTGCTGACCCTGTCGCAATCCGGCGAAACCGCCGATACCTTAGCGGCATTGCGTCTTGCCAAAGAAAAAGGCTATATGTCGGCAATGACAATTTGCAACGTCTCCGGCTCATCGCTGGTGCGCGAATCTGACTTGGCGTTTATGACCCGTGCCGGGGTTGAAATCGGGGTTGCATCGACTAAAGCCTTTACCACTCAATTGGCAACGATGTTATTATTGGTGTTGGCGATCGGCAAATTAAACGGCAATATTTCGGCTGAAAAAGAGCGTGCAATCATCAAATCGTTGCAAAGCCTGCCGGCAAAAATCGAGCAAGCGTTGGCGTTTGATGGTGCCATTGAAAAATTATCAGAAGATTTTGCCGAGAAACACCATACCCTGTTCTTAGGGCGTGGCGAATACTATCCGATTGCGATGGAAGCGGCGTTAAAATTGAAAGAAATTTCCTATATCCATGCCGAAGCTTATGCCGCTGGTGAACTGAAACACGGTCCGTTAGCCTTGATTGATGCGGATATGCCGGTGGTGGTGGTGGCTCCGAACAATGAATTGCTGGAAAAACTGAAATCCAATATTGAAGAAGTGCGTGCCCGTGGCGGTCAGTTGTATGTGTTTGCCGATGAAAAAGCCGGGTTTACTTCGACTCCGGATATGAAAATCATCACCATGCCGGAGGTGGACGAAGTCGTGGCACCGATTTTCTACACCGTACCAATGCAGCTGTTGGCATACCATGTGGCTTTAATCAAAGGCACTGATGTCGATCAACCACGTAACTTGGCAAAAGCGGTGACAGTGGAATAAGCCAATTCGTCTTCATCGCAAACAAACCGCACTTTGGGTTGAAACCGAAAGTGCGGTTTTTTAATGGCTTAAAGAACAGTTTGGCGGTTTTATCTCATAAAAAATCCCGATCCATTTGATCGGGATTTTGTTGTATATGCCAGTTAACGATATCAGCTATGCCGTGGTATATTTCGGTTCGCTGAATACGCTGACTGCCGGTGCTTCGCCACTGTATTTTTCTACTTGCAAAATAGCGGTGTTAGGCGAGTTGCCTTGTGCCAGTTTAGACGTACCGATATCCATGGTCAGCACATTCGGGTTACCGAATTTACACAGCGGTTTTTCTGCCGTGCCCAACTCGGCAGGGTCGTACCAAGCCCCTTCGTGTAAGGCGACGGTGCCTTTAATCACGCCATCACTCACCACCGCCCCGGCAAGTACTTGCCCACGTTGATTGAACAAGCGTACGATATCGCCGTTTGCGATGCCGCGTGCTTGCGCATCATCCGGATGGATCAGCACCGGTTCGCGCCCGTTGACGGTATATTTCTCACGCAGCGCGCTCGAGAAACACAATTGGCTGTGCAAACGGTAATAAGGGTGCGGTGTGACCAACGCCAGCGGTGCTTCGGCGGTGGTGTTGCCGGCATACTCCTCCGGCACCATCCAACTAGGATGACCTTTGCAGTCGTCATAGCCCATCTTAGCGACGGTGTCGGAATAGATCTCAATTTTACCCGATGGCGTACCCAGAGGATTGAGTAGCGGATCGGCACGGAATTCGGCATAGCGCACCCATTGCTTGGCTTTATCCCCCACTTTGAACGTAATCGGCTGATTGGCTTCCCAGAACTGTTCAAAGCGTGGCATTATGACCCGATTCTTACGCGCCGCATCATAAGCGGATTGATAGAAGCCTTTCAGCCAATCCATCTCTGATTTGCCTTCGGTAAATTTATCTTCCACGCCAGCCAGTTTCGACAGCGCAGCGAAAATATCATAATCACTTTTCGCTTCAAATTGTGGCTCGACCGCTTTTTTCATCGGGAAGATATTCAACATCGAATAGTCGCCACTCATGGTCAAGTCATTACGCTCAAACGAGGTGGTGACCGGCAGGACGATATCCGCCATCCGGGCAGTTGGTGTCCAGTAAATTTCGTTGACAACGACGGTCTCCGGTTTTTGCCAAGCCTTGATCAAGGTGTTGGTGTCTTGGTGATGTGTAAATGGATTACCGCCCGCCCAATAGATCAATTTAATATCCGGATAAGTCACTTCGGTGCCATTATATTGGATCACTTTGCCCGGATTGAGCAGCGCATCAGAGATACGTGCCAGTGGGAAGCTCATTTTTGAGGTTTCGTCCAGCCAAGTTTGCCCACCGCTTTCACCGGAGGTGTTGGCTGAAATCGCCCCGACAATGCCGCCGGTTGCTGTAGGTACTCCGCCGTTGGCATAGTGGTAGCTCAAGCCGAATCCACCGCCCGGCAAACCGATTTGTCCGATCATGGAGGCTAATGTGACCAATGTCCAGTGCGTTTGTTCGCCGTGGCGCTGGCGCTGCATGCCCCAGCCACCCATCAGCATGGTGCGTTTGGCGGCAAAGTCCAGTGCCAGTTGTTTGATGGTTTCTGCCGGGACGCCACAAATTTGACTGGCCCAAGCGGCATCTTTGACCACGCCGTCTTCAGCTTTGCCCAACACATAGGCTTCGAATTTGTCATAACCGACAGTATATTTTTTCAGAAATTCTTGGTCATGTTTGCCTGCGGTGATCAAACTGTGTGCGATGCCCAGCATCAACGGTACATCGGTGGCGGTATTGACCGGAATCCACTCTGCCCCTAGATAGTCACAGGTTTCGCTGCGCACCGGATCGATACAGATCACCCGTTTGCCACTCTCTTTCAGTTTTTTGAAGTAGTCGGTTCCCTGTTGATCGGTGGAAGTCCAAGCGTTACGCAGGGTGGTCATTGGGTTGGCTGACCATAGCACGACAATTTCGGAATGTTCCAGAATCATTTCCCAGCTGGTTTGTTGCTCGTAAACTTCGATGGTTCCCATCACATGCGGCATGATCACCTGGGCGGCACCGGTGGAGTAGTCGCCTTTAGTACCGACGAAGCCACCGGTCAGATTCATAAAGCGGTGTAACAAGGTGCGACTGGCATGCAGCGAGCCGGAGCTGTACCAGCCGTAGGAACCGGCAAACACGCCGGAAGGCCCTTGGCTATCGCGTACTTGTTTTAAACCGTTATGCACCAATTCCAGCGCTTTGTCCCAAGAAACTCGCACCCATTCGTCATGTCCGCGCAAACTGGTATCGCTTTTACCCGGATTTTCCAGATAGCCTTTGCGTACCATCGGATATTTAACCCGCACGTCACTATGCACTTGCTCAGCGACAACGGTTTGTAGCTCGTTGGCAATGGTTGGTTCGATTGCCGGACCTGATTTCACCACTTTTCCGTTTTCTACCACAATCCCGAGCGGTCCCCAGTGGGCGGCAGACATGACGGTGGATGACTCCGCTGCCATCGCTTTACTTGAAGCGAGCAAGTTGGTGGTAATCCCGCCGGTGGCTGCCATACCGACAGTACCGAGTGAAGTGGTTTTCAGGAATTGACGGCGGCTGCCGTTAATTTTTTTAGTATGACTCATGTATCTCTCCTTGTTTATTAACCGTTATCGTCGTGTCAGTGTAATCAATGTGCGCCAGATTGAGCAGCCTCGGCTGGTGCCATATCTTTGGCAAAATGTTGCAAATAAATCGTCACGGCCCGCACTTCTGCATCACTCATCGAAGTGCGGTCTTTCATTGAGTTGATCACCCCAACCCATTGATTTGCGGTATAGTGATCGGCGGCAATCGGTGCATGGCAGGTACTGCAATGGGTTTGATCCAAGCTTTTACCGTAACTGTTCAAGGCTTCCAGATCAGCGGTCAGGGCATTTTTGCCAATTGAGACATTCAGTTTGACTTCACTCCAGTCGGAATTGGTCACCGGATCATGCACGGTGTTGACCACTTCTACGTCAGCTTTGGCACTGTCGTCCAGCACGCCGACAATAATGCGTTTTCCCATTTGTTGATACAGCAGGTTTTCCGCCCCGGCTTGCTGCCAACCGTCAACAATCGCATGAACATCCTCGCCCTCAGCTTTCCAGTCGATCAGTTTGGCAAACGGCATCAGGCGGATTTCACCGTTTCCGGTTTTGGCGGCGGTAATCGCCAGCGCATACAGTTCCGGATCTTGACTATTGAAATCGGCGGCATGTTTGCTCAGTTCTCCGCTGGCGGCACTGGAGTCGGTCGGGATATCCGGCATAAAATGCACCAGTCCTTTGTGGCAGTCGATACAGGTT
>NZ_VDHB01000114.1:0-4522 GCF_006227735.1 Testudinibacter sp. 'clade 2' | reverse complement strand
AAAAAGAGTGGCGAAAAAGTGTCTATAGCTCAAATTATAAACAAAGATCAACAGACCCTAGTATAAGAATAAGGGATATTACCCATCCTGTTTAGATTGGGGAAAAAAGATTGCGATGAGGATCGTAAAATATTGTTTTTATTGGTTAAAAAAGATACCGCACTTTGCCTTTGTAAACAAAGTGCGGTTTGGGATGAGATTACAAACAGTTTTTTTCGCCACGGGATAGGCTGATCAACCCAGAGCGAACGACTTCAATTACCTCGGTTTCTTGTTTGACCGAGGCGATAAACGCATTCAGCTTATCCTTCGTACCAGCGAGCTGGATGGTGTAGCTTTTTGGCGTCACATCAATAATTTGCCCACGATAAATATCGGATAGGCGTTTGACCTCGTCACGCGAATTGCCTTGTGCCCGCACCTTGAGCAGCATAATCTCCCGTTCAACATGCTCACAATCACTGAGGCTAATCACTTTGAATACATCGACCAGTTTATGTAATTGTTTCTCGATTTGCTCCAGCACTTTTTCTTCGCCAAAAGCTTCGATCGTCATGCGTGATAGTGTCGGGTCATCCGTTGGTGCAACAGTCAGGCTTTCAATATTGAATGCCCGTTGTGAAAATAGACCAATAACGCGCGATAATGCGCCGGATTCATTTTCTAATAAGACTGAAATAATTCTACGCATTATGTTCTCTCCGTTTTACTCAAAATCATCTCGTTCATGGCGCCGCCTGCGATTTGCATCGGGTAAACGTGCTCGGTTTCATCGACCAGAATATCCACGAACACCAGCTTGTCTTTAATGGAAAAGGCGTGTTGCAATTTCGATTCCAGCTCATCCGGGGTGTTGATTTGAATACCGACATGACCGTAAGCCTCCGCCAATTTGACAAAATCCGGCAGCGAATTCATGTAGGATTGGGAATGACGCCCGGCATAAATAATATCCTGCCACTGTTTCACCATGCCTAAGAAACGGTTGTTTAAACTGATGATCACCACCGGAATATTGTATTGTTGAGCGGTGGACAGCTCTTGAATATTCATTTGAATGCTGCCATCGCCGGTGATGCAAACCACACAGGCATCGGGATATGCCAATTTCACGCCCATTGCCGCCGGCAAGCCGAATCCCATCGTGCCGAGACCACCGGAATTGATCCAATGACGTGGTTTATCAAATGGATAATAAAGTGCGGCAAACATCTGATGTTGACCGACATCGGAAGCAATATAGGCTTCGCCGTGAGTGATTTTATAAATGGTTTCTACCGCTTGCTGTGGTTTGATCACGTTGCTGCTGTGTTCATAATTCAAACATTGGCGAGCACGCCATTGTTCTATTTGTTGCCACCATGCGGCTAATGAAACCTGTGCTTTTGAGCTGGCATCGTCGCTTAATAGCGATAAAAATTCATTTAAGACTAAATCGGCACTGCCAACAATCGGAATATAGGTGTTGACGTTCTTCGCAATAGACGTTGGATCAATATCAATATGGATCACTTTGGCATGCGGACAATATTTTTCCAAATTATTGGTAGTACGATCGTCAAAGCGCACTCCAATGGCGAGGATCAAATCACTTTCGTGCATGGCATTATTGGCTTCAAAGGTGCCGTGCATGCCCAGCATACCTAATGATTGCTTATCAGTTCCCGGAAATGCGCCCAATCCCATCAAAGAGCTGACCACCGGCAGATTCAATTTTCTGGCAAATTCGGTGGTTTGTTCGGCACAATTGGCATTGATAATCCCGCCACCGACAAACATAACCGGTTTTTGTGCGACGAGTACTGCTTTTAGTGCTCGTTTGATTTGTCCTTTATGCCCGTGAATATTGGGGTTGTAGGAACGCAGATTGATGCTTTCCGGATAAACATAAGGAATTTTATTTGCCGGATTGACAATGTCTTTCGGCAGATCGATCACTACAGGACCTGGACGCCCGCTTGCGGCTAAATAGAAGGCTTTTTTGATAGTTTCGGCTAGGTCTTCCACGCGTTTGACCAAAAAGCTGTGTTTGACCACCGGACGAGAAATACCAACCATATCGCACTCTTGGAATGCATCGCTGCCGATTAAAGCACTGCGAACTTGACCGGAAAAAACCACCAACGGAACGGAGTCCATATAAGCGGTGGCGATACCGGTAATTGCATTCGTAGCGCCGGGGCCGGAGGTGACCAAGACGCAACCGACTTCTCCGGTGGCGCGGGCATAGCCGTCCGCCATATGTACTGCCGCTTGTTCGTGACGCACTAAAATATGTTCAATGCCGCCATGGGTTTGAATCGCATCATAAATATCTAAAACAGAGCCACCCGGATAACCAAAGACGAATTTGACACCTTGATCTTGGATAGCCTGTACGATAATTTCAGCACCCGATAATTTTTTCATTACGCCCCCTGAGGTAAGTTAGCCATATCCACTAAATATGCTGTTATTTTTACGCCAACTGATTTCGGTTGTCTACTCTTTTTTATTGGGATTTAAGGTGTATTTTGGTAATTTGAAAGATTTAAATTCTATATAAATCAAAATTTCGATATTTTATAAAATAAAAGCAATTAAAAATAAAAAAAATGCGATAATGTATCGCATTTTATAAAATCTAAAAAATTATCTGCTTATATTAAAAAAGTGCGGTTTATGTTTTTGTTGGTCTTTTCTTAAACAATAAAATTAATCCAATCATAACAACGCCTGTCGCCAAAAAGCCTAGCCAGCCAGACTGAGTAAAACCGACGACTAAATAACCGACCGCAGAAGAGGTGGCAACCAACATCGCATATGGCAGCTGCGTGGTAACATGGTCAATATGGTTACAGCTTGCGCCGGTGGAAGACAAAATAGTGGTGTCTGAAATCGGCGAACAGTGATCACCGCACACCGCACCAGCCATCACCGCAGAGAGACAAGGCAGCAATAGTGCCGGATCCGCATTGACGGCAATAGACGCAGCAATCGGTAGCATGATGCCAAAGGTTCCCCAGCTGGTGCCGGTTGAGAATGCCATCACTGCAGACAGAATAAAGAGCATCACGGGCAGAAAACCGATCGCAATCGAACCACTGACTAAGCTGGACAGATATTTACCGGTGTGCATATCGCTGACAATAGTATTGATGGTCCAAGCAAAAAACAGCACTAAGATAGCACCGAACATTGACTTGATTCCCAAAGCGTAAGCGCTGACATACTCTTTCAACGAAATTTGTTTGGAGCTTAATGCACAGAGTGTTGCCGTGATTAACGCAGCGAGACCGCCGACAACCAACGACGTGCCGACAACGGTATTTTCAAACGCACCTAAGATAGAAAACGGTTGTCCGTCTGTGGTCAGACTTTGTGCACCGGTGTAGATCATCATACTGATTGTACCGATAATCAGAACGAAAATCGGTAGAATCAAATCTATTACCCGCCCCTGTTTACCGTTTGAAATATCATCCGAAATGGCTTCGGCGTTTTCGGCATTGCGTTCGAAGTGTGCCATCGGGCCGATATCAAAGGAAAAAATGGCGACGATAAAAACCAACACTAAAGCGAAGATTGCATAAAAATTCATGCCAATCATCGCAATAAATGCGCCGATCGGCGAATATTCGGTGATGGCATGGGTTGCTAACAAGCCACCAATCAGGGTAATGATATAAGCCCCCCAACTGGAAATCGGCATGATGACACACATTGGCGCAGCGGTAGAATCCAATAAATAGGCTAATTTGGCACGGGAAATTTTATATTTGTCGGTGACAGGGCGGGCAATAGCACCAACAGCTAAACTATTAAAGTAGTCATCGATAAAAATAAAAACACCTAAAAACACGGTCAGCAATTTTGCGCCACGTTTTTGTTTGATATGTTTTTGTGCCCAGTTAACAAAAGCCTGGTTACTGCCGGAAATAGTCAGTAATGAAGTTAAAATCCCTAATAGAATCAAAAAGATAATAATATTAGTATAATCTGCGTTCAGCGCACCGTCACTATAAACGAGAGAAGAGACACTGGAAAATGTGTAGTGTGCGGCGTTCAGTAAATTGCCGCCATTTAACATCAAAGCACCGACAATAATTCCGGCACTCAGCGACAACAATACTCTGCGAGTGATGATCGCTAAAGAAAGCGCCAATAAAGGCGGAATAATTGACCAAACTGAAGTGGAAAAATCAACAAAATCCATAAGAATTCCATAAATAAAAGTAATTACAACTGAGCTGAGGTTATTTATCTCTCTCAATCGTTGAGAGGTAGTAGGGTCTGTTACTAATAAAAGATAAACAGAGCCTAAAAGTTTCTCTCTGCAAATGCCAAAGACTGGGTAGGGAAGAGAAACAGCAAAAGACTACAATAAGTATTAAGAAAAACCAAGCTATATCAGCAAATTTCAACTGTGAAAGTGCGGTATTGCTACTGTTTTGTTAAAAATCATGTGGATTTTTTGCCGGTTAAACAAGAGTACGATAAGTTTATACCGCACTTTTACGCTGTGCTTTTTAGTATTATTAAG
>NZ_VDHB01000113.1:0-28842 GCF_006227735.1 Testudinibacter sp. 'clade 2' | reverse complement strand
AAAGATTAACAGACCCTAAGATAAATTATACTCTCCTACTTCATCGCCACCCCCAACCACTTCACCATCTCTTTCTCACTCCACCCCTTACGCTCGGCATAATCTTTCGCCTGATCTTCATCAATGCGACCCAGCGTAAAATACTCACTCGCTGGGTGGGTGAAGTACCAGCCGCAGACAGATGCGGCGGGCCACATGGCGTAGCTTTCGGTGAGTTTCATGCCGATGCGTTGTTCTACTTCGAGTAAATCCCAAATCAGTTGTTTTTCGGTGTGTTCCGGGCAGCTTGGGTAGCCGGGGGCGGGGCGGGTGCCAAGGTAGTTTTCAGCAATTAAACTTTGATTATCAAAGGCTTCATCAGAATAGCCCCACACGTTGGTGCGGAGTTCAAAATGCAGATATTCCGCCATCGCTTCGGCGAGGCGGTCGCCGATGGCTTGCAGCAAAATCGCATTGTAATCATCGCCTGCGGCTTTGAAGCCATCCACCAAGGCATGTTCTTCCACCCCGGCACAGACGGCGAACATGCCTAAATAGTCTTGCTGACCACTGGCACGATCGGCGATATAGTCGCTTAAACACAGGTTATACGGGCTTTTGCTGTTTTTGCCCCGTTCCCCTTGTTGGCGTAGGTGATAGGCTTTGCCTGCCACTAAAGTGCGGTCGGAATCTTGATAAACTTCAATATCGTCGCCCACACGATGCGCAGGGAAAATACCCATAATGCCACTTGGATTTAATTTACCGTTTTGCTCAAATTCATCCAGCATCAGTTGTGCATCGTTCCACACTCGGCGGGCTTCTTCACCGCCTTCAGGATAATCAAAGGCATCGGGATAGCCACCCATTAAGCCCCATAAACGGAAAAACGGTGACCAGTCGATAAATTGGCGCAGCGTGGCAATCGGCACGTTTTTATATTCCACAATGCCGGTTTGCTTCGGTTGTGGCACGTTATAATCCGCCCATTCGCCACTAAAGGCATTGAAACCGTTGGCTCGGGCTTCCTCAATGCTCAACTGTTTGCGAGCCGGTTTGCGATTGGCAAAGGCATGTTGGATTTTCTCGTACTCTTTTTTCGTGCGTTGCCACAACTCCACCTTGCTTTCCGGGTTCATCAGTGCGGCACACACTGTCACCGCACGCGAGGCATTGGTGGTGTAGATCACTTCATGGGCGTATTTAGGGTAGAGTTTGATCGCCGTATGCTCTTTCGAGGTGGTCGCTCCGCCGATAATCACCGGAATATTCAATTTCAAGCGAGTGAGTTCGCCTAAAAAATATTCCATTTCATCCAGTGACGGAGTTATCAAGCCGCTCAAGCCGATGATGTCGGCTTTTTCGCGAAGTGCGGTTTCAATGATTTTATCCGCCGGCACCATCACACCTAAATCGATGACTTCAAAGTTGTTACATTGCAACACCACGCTCACGATATTCTTGCCAATATCGTGTACATCGCCTTTCACCGTGGCAATCACCACTTTGCCACTTGACGATCCTTTTTGTTTGGTGGCATTGATATACGGCTCTAAATAGGCGACGGATTGCTTCATCACCCGTGCCGATTTCACCACTTGCGGCAGAAACATTTTGCCGTCGCCGAACAGATCGCCGACCACGTCCATGCCTGCCATCAGTGGCCCTTCAATCACTTCCAACGGGGAGCTGAATTGTTGGCGTGCTTCTTCGGTATCTTCAATAATAAAATGGGTGATGCCTTTAACCAGCGCATGTTTTAAGCGCTCGGTCACGTCCCAGGTTCGCCATTCGGCAACGCCGGTATCCTCTTGCTCGCCACCTTGGTTGCGGTATTTTTCCGCAATTTCTAACAGACGATCGGTGGAATCTGCACGACGATTGAGCACCGCATCTTCCACCACATCACGCAGTTCGGAATCCAAATCATCATAGATCGCCAACTGCCCAGCATTGACTATCCCCATATCCATCCCAGCTTTAATCGCATGATACAAAAACACCGCATGGATCGCTTCACGCATAAAATTATTGCCACGTAACGAGAACGACACATTCGACACCCCACCTGAAATTTTAGCGAACGGCAGGGTTTGTTTAATCCGTGCGGTGGCGTTGATAAAATCCACGCCGTAGTTATTATGCTCTTCGATCCCCGTGCCGATAGCAAAAATATTCGGATCGAAAATAATATCTTCCGGCGGAAAAGCCAGTTGATCCACCAAAATCCGATAGGCACGGGTGCAGATTTCCACCTTGCGTTCTTCGGTATCAGCCTGCCCCACTTCATCAAATGCCATCACCACCACTGCCGCCCCATAACGGTGCACCGATTTGGCTTGGGCGATAAATTTTTCTTCACCCTCCTTAAGAGAAATGGAGTTGACAATGCCCTTTCCTTGAATAGATTGCAGCCCTGCTTCGATCACTTCCCATTTGGAGGAATCGATCATCACCGGCACTTTTGCCGCATCGGGTTCGGTCGCCATGATATTCAAAAAGCGTGCCATGCAAGCTTGTGAATCGAGCAACGCTTCATCCATATTCACATCGATCACTTGCGCACCGTTTTCCACTTGATCAATAGCAATTTCAATCGCCTCACTAAATTTATCTTCTTTAATCAAGCGCTTGAATTTGGCAGAACCGGTTACGTTGTTGCGTTCGCCCACATTCACAAACAGGCTGTTTTCATCAATGGTGAGCGGTTCAAGCCCCGATAAACGCATAGCGGTTTTCAAGTGCGGTAGCGGGCGAGGCGGGATGTTTTTCATGGCTTCACTAAACGCCTTGATATGCTCAGGCGTGGTGCCGCAACAGCCACCGACAATATTCAAAAAGCCGCTTTCCGCCCACTCTTTGAGCTGTGCCGCCATCTCTTCTGCTCCCAAATCGTAGCCACCAAAAGCATTTGGCAAGCCAGCGTTCGGGTGAGCGGAGACATAGCATTCGCTGATTTTCGACATCTGCTCCACATATTGCCGCAACTCTTTAGGGCCTAAGGCACAGTTCAAGCCGAAACTGAGCGGTTTGGCGTGGCGCAGCGAGTTATAAAACGCTTCCGTCGTTTGTCCGGAAAGCGTGCGTCCTGAAGCATCGGTAATCGTACCGGAAATCATAATCGGCAGTTTTACGCCTAATTCATCAAACACGTTTTCAATGGCAAACACCGCCGCTTTGGCATTCAGCGTATCAAAAATGGTTTCGATCATAATCAGATCTGCTCCACCGTTGATCAAGCCTCGAGTGGCTTGCGCATAGGCCTCGACCAGCTGCATAAAGGTGACATTGCGAAAGCCGGGATCATTGACATCAGGCGAAATGGAAGCGGTGCGGTTGGTCGGCCCCAACACCCCTGCCACAAAGCGCGGTTTATCCGGCGTGCTATACTGATCCGCCGCCAGCCGCGCCAGTTTTGCTCCGGCAAAATTCAGCTCATAAGCAATCGCTTCCAGATCATAATCGGCTTGCGCAATGGTGGTGGAACTAAACGTATTGGTTTCAATAATATCCGCTCCGGCTTCGAGATATTGCTCATGAATACGTTTAATCACTAACGGCTGGGTTAAGGTTAATAAATCGTTGTTGCCACGCAAATCAATTGAACTTTGTTTAAACCGCTCACCACGAAAATCTGCTTCTGTCAGTTTATATTGTTGGATCATCGTGCCCATCGCCCCGTCTAAAATCAAAATCCGTTGGGCAAGGGCTTGTTCAAGTGGCGTTTGTGCAAGTGAGGTTTGAGCGTGTGACATAGGCTGGCTTTCCATTAATAAATTCGATTAAAATTGTTCAAAGCATAGGTTTGGGGATAGGGTTTGTCAAATAAAAGTGCGGTTAGGTTTTCTGCTGCTCCTACACGTTCAATTAAAATTTCAAGCGTAGGTACGATTACCGATTGCGGTGAAACCGCTGTCGGAGTTAGAGAAATTTTCAGTACAATGAAAATCAAGGACGATTTCGGGATAATTTTCATTATAATGAAAATGACTTAAACACCAATCCCCCTCCATTAACAAAATTCATAGATATTATGAAAATTGTGATATTGCTTTTATATAGGAAAGCAGATAAAGTTTAACCATCTAGACGGCTAAAATAAAATATAAAAGGAACACCTCATGAGCTACGCCAAAGAAATTGATCACTTAAATCATTCCCTCGCCAATTTAAATGGTGAAATTAATGTCTCCTTTGAGTTTTTTCCGGCAAAAAATGAAAAAATGGAAACCCTGTTGTGGGACTCAATCCATCGTTTAGCGCCATTGAAACCGAAATTTGTTTCCGTTACTTATGGTGCAAACTCCGGGGAGCGCGACCGCACCCACGGTATTGTCAAACGGATTCAGCAAGACACCGGCTTAATTGCCGCACCGCACTTGACCGGTATCGATGCCACGCCGGATCAATTGCGTGTGATTGCGCAAGATTATTGGGACAGTGGCATTCGCAATATCGTTGCCTTGCGTGGCGATGAGCCGCCCGGTTATGCCAAACAGCCGTTCTATGCCTCGGATTTGGTGAAGCTGTTAAAAGAAGTGGCGGATTTTGATATTTCAGTGGCGGCATATCCGGAAGTTCACCCCGAAGCCAAATCGGCACAATCCGATTTATTACATTTAAAAGAAAAAGTCGCCGCCGGTGCAAACCGTGCTATTACGCAATTCTTTTTTGATGTGGACAGCTATTTGCGCTTCCGTGATCGCTGTGTGGCGGTGGGGATTGATGTGGAAATCGTACCGGGCATTCTGCCGGTCACCAACTTCAAACAACTGCAAAAAATGGCTACTCTGACCAATGTGAAAGTGCCGAGTTGGATGCCGAAAATGTATCAAGGTCTGGAAGACGATCAAACCACACGCAACCTGGTTGCCGCCAGCATCGCCATCGATATGGTGAAAGTGTTATCCAACGAGGGTGTGAAAGATTTCCATTTTTACACTTTAAACCGCTCGGAACTGACTTATGCGATTTGTCATATGTTGGGTGTTCGGGCGGCGGTATAACACGTTATAAAAATATACGCATTAAAATATAAATTACTCTAAGGAACCTATGAAAAAGAATCTTATCACCACCGCACTTTTGGCAACGCTGCCGTCATTAGCGATTGCCGAGCAAGAAACAACGACACTGCAACCGATCACCGTCTATTCGGCTTATGCCGCACCGGTTAATCAAGATCAAACCGCCTCCTCCGTCACCGTTTTAACCGAGCAAGACTTTGCCAATCGCGATGCAACTTATGTCAGCGACGCACTCAAGACCGTGCCAAGTATGGCATGGAGTGCCTCTGGCGGACGTGGGACGTTAAGCAATTTCTATTTGCGCGGTGCTGATGCCAACCATACGGCGGTGATTATTGACGGGGTAAAAGTCAATCCGGTTACCGGCTATGGTTTTGATTTTGGCGGCTTAAGCCTGAGTAATATCGATCGAATCGAAGTTTTGCGCGGCGAACAATCCGCCCTGTGGGGCAGCGATGCCATGGGCGGTGTGATTTATATTACCACCAAGAGCGGTCTGTACAAAGACAAGCCGTTTAATGTCGATTTTGATTTCGGCACTGGTTCACATGGCACCGTCAGCGGTTCCGCCACGCTTTCCGGTTATAATAATGGGTTCTACTATGCTCTACATGGCGATAGCCAACGAACTCGTGGTATTTCCGCTTATAGTGCCGATAGCTTTCATTACCGCAGCGAAAACGGCTCGTCGATCACTACAGGAGGAGCCAAAGAACGTGATAAATTCCACCGTGACAATGCCTCGTTACGCTTAGGTTATGATGCCGAGGATAAAGGGGTTGAAGTGCTGGCTGCACATTCCAGCCAAAACGTTCGTTTTGATAATAGTTATGCGGGCGAAACAGCATTCGATGACTACACCCGAACCCGTGATACCACCTTGAAATTAAGTGGTTACTTAGGCAACGATCAACAACTGTTCAAGCAACAAGCCAGCGTAAGCCACATTAAAACCGACAGCGATACTTTTAGCGCTTGGGCAAGCCGCTATGATGCGAAAAAACTGAATACCAATTATCAATTAGATATCAATTTTGATCGTGAAGGCGCAGTGAAACAAGCTGTCAGCATGCTGGCCGAATATCAACAAGCCAAATATGATTCCAGTTCTTATAGCACTGAAAAAAGCTTGATCGAAAAAAGTATTGCAACAGAATACCGTTTATTCAGCGAGCAAGATCACAGCCTTTCGATCAGCGGGCGTTTTAACGATAGCTCTGAATATAAAAATGCCTTTACCGGTCGCATTGCCGGAGCCTATCGGTTATCACCGAACATCAAGGCACACGCCAGTCTGGGAACCGCTATTCAAAATCCGACCATGACTGAATACTATGGTTGGAACAGCCGTTATCTGGCTAACCCTGAGTTAAAACCGGAACGCAGCCGTGGTGGTGACATTGGATTCTTACTTGAATCAAGCGATAAACGCCATAGCGTTGATGTGACTTATTTTGCACGCAATGTCGATCATTTAATCAGCAGTGAAGTGGTTGATTTAATCACCTACACCTCACGTGCGGTCAATGTGGACGGCACCAGCAAAATCCGTGGGGTGGAAATTGCGTATAACGGCAAATTGACTGACGTGTTGAACGCCTATGCCAACTACACCTATTTACGTGCAAAAGACAGCAAGCAGATGGAATTGGTGCGCCGCCCAAAACATACCGCAAATGCAGGTTTGGCGTATCAAATCACACAACAATTCAGCACCAATGTGAATATCTCTTATGTTGGAAAACGTATCGACAGCTATTATGATGAAAACACGTATACCTCATCACGAGTAAAAATGCCGTCTTATACACTGGTGAACCTCGGTGCCGATTATCAACTGAGTAAAAACCTCACCGTTTACACTCACCTCAATAATTTGTTCAATAAAAAATACGAACACACAGTGGGTTACGGGCAAGACGGACGCAACATTTATGTTGGCTTAAAAGGCAGTTTTTAGACGGTAAAATAGACATTATTTATATAGAACCGTAGGGGCAGATTGCATCTGCCCTAAATAAAACGCATTATTTAACAAGACGTATGCAATTTGCCCCTGCAATGATAAATATGAAATATAATCCAGACACACATAAACGCCATACCATACGCTTACCACATTATAATTATGCTTCTGAAGGGTGTTATTTTGTTACGCTTTGTTGTGCAGACAGGATGTCTTTATTTGGTCATATAGAGAATGACACCATGGTGCTTAATGAATATGGCAACATTGCTTATAACGAATGGCTGAATAATGCAAATAAACGAAAAAATATTGAATTAGATGAATTTATTATCATGCCAAACCATTTACACGGCATTATTACTATTACAGAAAATTTAAATCCGAATGACTCACAAACACCATTTTATATTTCCAGCAATACAATTGGTGCAATAATTAGAGGATATAAATCTGCTGTTACTCGAAAACTCGCACCATTTTTAGGTGATAAGATTTGGCAACGTAATTATTATGAGCATATTATCCGTGATGAAAAATCTTATGAGCAGATTGCCGAATATATCCAGCATAATCCATTTACATGGGAAAAGGATCGATTTTATATAAATATTCCAACTATAGGGGCAGATTGAATCTGCCCCCAATGATAAAACTACGAACGATAATAGGGCGGATGCAATCCGCCCCTACAAACCCCATTCTGATATATAATGAGATGAAATATAATTATTGAAGGCAGTTTCAACCCACCACAACATCAAATGAAAAAAATAATAAAAATTCTCACCGCACTTTGCCTTTGTGCACCGATTGCCCACGCCGAGCAATTCGTTTCGCTAACACTGTGCAGCGATCGCTTGCTGATCGAATTAGCTCGTCCGGAGCAAATTGCGGCAATGTCGCCTTATTCTACCAATCCGCTGATGATGTTGGATAAACTGAATCACGACAAACCGAGGCTGGAACCGCACTTGACCGCACTTTTGCCGTATTTGGACAAAACCGTGTTACTCAATGAACAGTTTTATCCGCAACTGGCTGCTGCGCTAAAACAGCTTGGCGTGAAGATTATTCCGGTCAACGACAGTCCGCAGACACCGGAGCAACTGTTTGCGTTTATCCTGCAATTGGGCGACATCACCCATAATCAAGCCCATGCTGCGCAGTTAGTCGCCACATTACAAGCCCAAAATTTTAATTTGAATCAAACATTAACTGAAACCCTGATTTTATCCGATACCGGCGTGGTGGAAAGTGATTTGCCGCAATATCAAACGCTATTAAAACTGCTTGGGCTGACCCCGCTGAAAAGTCATCTCAGCGCACAAAATTTTTCACTGGAACAGGTTGTGCGCAGTCAGCCCAATTTCCTGATTGTGCTAAGCGACAAACAGGGCTATAACACGCAAGCGGAGCTGCTTTCCCATCCGTTGTTGCAGCAGCTGTTCCAATCTCGTGCGCAAGCCAGCGCACCGCTGAAATATACTTACTGTTTCGATCACGGGGTGTGGCAGGGAGCAGCCTTACTTTATCAACAGTTGCTTTATCAACAATTAAATGAAAAACATGAATAAACTGAATCTGTTACTGCTCCTGCTGTTGCTGGGGATCAGCACGGCAGCCATGTATTACCAACTGGGCGATTTTGCTGCTTTGCGCAATGCCGAGGGCGTGTTGAGCGATATGCGCGGCTTAGTGCTGTGGGAAATCCGCTTGCCACGCCTCGGCTTGGCGATCGTGACCGGTGCCAGTTTGGCACTCGCCGGCAATGCGATGCAGGGCATCTTCCAAAATCCGCTTGCAAGCCCCGGTTTATTAGGCAGCACCAACGGTGCCACTACCGCCAGTGTGTTTATTTTATATTACTTTTCCGCCCCCTTGAGCCTGTTATTGTTAGGCGGTGTGACCGGTGCGTTGTTGAGTTTTTTATTGGTCTATCTGATCGCTAAAAATCACGGCACGACAATGATGATTTTAAGCGGTGTCGCAGTGAATATGCTGCTCGCTTCCGCCATTGCGTTGCTGCTTTCCAACGCCCAAAGCCCGTGGGCATTGGCGGAGCTGTACCGTTGGCTGCAAGGTTCGTTGGCATGGGCGAAAACGGACACCTTATTGTTATCATTAGCGATTATCTTGCTGGGTATTTTTTGCTTATATCGCCAACGGCATTATCTGGATCTGCTCACTTTTGGCGAAGAAACCGCCGGCACGATGGGCATTGATCCGAAAAAGAGCTTTTTTATCACCACCCTTGGCGTGGCATTATTGGTCGGCGCAGTGATTCCGCAAACCGGAACCATTGGTTTTATCGGCCTGATTGCACCGCACTTTGCCCGCCTGTTACTCAAAAAACGTCCGTCACAACTGTACGTCACCAGCGGGTTATTGGGCGCATTGCTGCTGTTGGTTGCCGATTTAAGCATTATCTATCTGCCGTTTTTTTCACATATTTATATCGGTACACTCACCGCCCTGATCGGCGCACCTTGCCTGATCTGGATTTTGCTGCAGCAACAACGGAGCATTTATCGTGATTAAGCTTGAACACCTCAGTTTCCCCTACGCCTTACAGGATATTACTTGCACGCTGGCACCAGGCAAATTGATCGGGATTATGGGGGCGAACGGTGCAGGCAAATCCACCTTGCTGAAAGCCATTGCCGGTATTTTGACGCCAAAGAGCGGTCAGATTTGGCTAAATAACCGCAAACTCAGCGACCTCAGCCCACAACAAAAAAGCCAACAATTAGCCTATCTTGCCCAAAACACACAGATTCATTGGGATTTATCAACGTATGATGTGATTGCGCTCGGCTTATTACCACCCTACTCCAACCTCTCTTCACACAACAAAGAGCAGCAAAAAGTGCGGTCAGTGGCAGAAAAATTTGCGGTAGCACCACTGCTTGATAAACCGTTCAAACAACTTTCCGGCGGCGAAAAAGCGCGGGTGCAACTGGCACGCTGCTGCATAAAAGAGGCACCTTTGCTGCTGGCAGACGAGCCGATTGCACCGCTCGATCCCTATTATCAGATCGACATCATGCAGCAACTGAAAGCCCTAACGCCCGACCGCACTTGTGTGATCGCCATTCATCACCTTTCGCTTGCCTACCGTTTCTGTGATGAAGTGATTTTACTTGGCGGCGGCAAAATCATTGCCAGTGGTGCAACCCAAAGCGTGCTGACCGAGCACAATCTAGCGGCTGCTTTTGGCATTCGGGCGCAGATTGATCCGCTGCGACGCGAGATTTTTGCAGTAGAGAAATCAACTAACTAGTGCGCTGCCAAATAATAACAAAAATCCAACCGCTATCTCAGTGGTTGGATTTTTAATCTGCGATTATGCGGTTAACGCCACGCTTTGAATTGGTTGATTAAACCGTTGGTCGAGCTGTCGTGCGAGCTGATTTTTTGGTCATTTTCCAACTCAGGCAGGATTCGGTTGGCGAGCTGTTTGCCCAGCTCCACGCCCCATTGGTCGAAACTGAAGATGTTGAAGATCACGCCTTGTACGAAAATTTTGTGCTCATACATCGCAATCAATGCGCCAAGACTGAACGGGGTGATTTTTTGCAACAAAATCGAGTTGGTCGGGCGGTTGCCTTCGAATACTTTGTACGGCACGATATGCGCCACTTCGTTCAAAGTTTTGCCTGCGTCTAAAAACTCTTGTTCCACCACGGCTTGGCTTTTGCCGAAGGCTAAGGCTTCGGTTTGTGCAAAGAAGTTGGAGAGCAATTTGGCGTGGTGATCCGCCAACGGGTTGTGACTCTGCGCCGGGGCAATAAAATCGCACGGAATGCGCTGCGTGCCTTGGTGAATCAGTTGGTAAAAGGCGTGCTGTCCATTGGTGCCCGGTTCACCCCAGATAATCGGCCCGGTTTGATAGCTGACTTTTTCCCCATTGCGCGCCACAAATTTACCGTTGGATTCCATGTTACCCTGCTGGAAATAAGCGGCAAAACGGTGCAAATATTGGTCATACGGTAGGATTGCTTCCGATTCTGCGCCCAAGAAGTTGCTGTTCCAAATCCCGACTAACGCCAACGTTGCAGGAATATTCTGCTCAAGTGCGGTATGGCGGAAGTGGTTATCCATCGCATGCGCACCGCTTAACAGCTGTTCAAAATTATCGAAGCCGATCGACAATGCAATCGACAAACCAATCGCTGACCATAATGAATAGCGACCGCCAACCCAATCCCAAAACTCAAACATATTGGCGGTGTCGATACCGAATTCTGCTACCGCTTTGCCGTTGGTCGACAGCGCTGCAAAGTGTTTTGCTACATGTTTTTGATCTTGCGCCGTCGCCAAAAACCAATCACGAGCGGAAAGCGCATTGGTCATGGTTTCTTGCGTAGTGAATGTTTTCGACGCCACCAGCACCAACGTGGTTTCCGGATTGACTTTTTTCAGCACTTCTGCGATATGCGTGCCGTCCACATTGGAGACAAAGTGCATATTCAAGTGGTTTTTATATGGGCGCAACGCTTCGGTCACCATATAAGGCCCTAAATCCGAACCGCCGATGCCGATATTGATCACATCGGTGATCGCTTTGCCGGTATAACCTTTCCATTCGCCGCCAATCACACGCTCACAAAACGCTTTCATCTTCGCCAACACCGCATTCACTTCCGGCATCACATCTTTGCCATCCACCAACACCGGCGTATTACTGCAATTACGAAGTGCGGTATGCAGCACGGCGCGGTTTTCGGTACGGTTGATTTTTTCACCGCTGAACATCGCTTCGATTGCTTGCGGCAAGGCGCATTCGTTTGCCAGTTGTCGCAACAGCGTTAAGGTGTCTTGATTAATCGGGTTTTTAGAAAAATCAACCAAAATTTCTTGGTTAAATGAAAGTGAATAATTGGCGAAACGGTTATTCTCTTGCGCAAACAATTGCGCAATCGTCACCTCTTGCTGCTGTTGCTTATGTGTTGCCAATGCTTGCCATGCGGCGGTTGTGGTCGGATTAATATTTTGCATTTAATACCTCATGAGTTAATTAATATTCTGTTACTATCTGTATTCCATTATTACCCTTGGGGTCAGCTTTGTTACTAATTCATAGCTGATCACCCCGATATGCCGCGCGACTTCTTCAATCGGCAACACATTGTGCTGCGAATCTTTGCCCCAAAAAATCACTTCATCGCCCACCTGCGCTCGGCTATCAGCACCTAAATCAACGGTAATCATATCCATCGACACTTTGCCGACAATCGGAACACGCTTGCCGTTGATTAATACCGGCGTTCCCGCTGGCACATCGCGTGGATAGCCATCACCATACCCCAATGCGACCACACCGATTTTTGTGTCTTTTGGGCTCAGCCATGCGCCACCATAGCCAACCGGCTCGCCTGCCGGATGTTCACGCACTGCAATCAGGCTAGAGCTGAACGTCATCGCCGGTTGCAAACCATATTCTGTCGCAAGCTGATCATTGGTCGGCGAAATACCATATAAGATAATCCCCGGACGCACCCAGTCAAAATGTGAGGCTTGCCAGTATAAAATTCCGTTCGATGCGGCAAGACTGCGCTCACCCTCTTTATCGGCGCACGCCTGTTGGAAGCGCTGCAACTGAATTTCACTGTAACCGCACTTCAACTCTTCGGCACGGCTGAAATGGCTGACAAAATTAATCTGCGGCTGCACATTCGGGCAGCGTTGCAAACGTTGATAAAACGCATCGACTTCTGCTAACGATACCCCTAAACGGTGCATGCCGCTATCGATTTTAAGCCAAACTTTTATTTTACGGTCTAATACCGCACTTTCCGGTGTTTGTTCCAGTACTTGTTCCAGCGCTTGTAGTTGATATTCGCTGTGCACCACCGTCTCAATATTGTGAGTTATCAAATGTGGCAGATCATCGGCGCTGAAAAATCCTTCCAATAATAAAATCGGCTTTTCAATCCCCTGCTCTCGCAGTGCCAGAGCCTCTGCCAAACGTGCCACGCCATAGCCATCTGCATATGACTGCACCGCTTCGGCAACCTGTAGCATGCCATGCCCATAGCCATTGGCTTTAACAATCGCCAAAATACGGCTGTGCGGTGCTAAACGCTTCACCTGTTGCAAATTGTGTTGCAGCGCAGACAATGAAATCGTTGCAGTTGCTGTTTTCACCCTAACCTCTTAATCTTCTTCGTTATATTCAGGGCCGGCATAATTGTCAAAACGAGAATAACGCCCGTTAAACATCAACCGCACTTTGCCGATCGGACCGTTCCGTTGCTTACCGATAATGATTTCAGCAATATTTTTCATTTCGCTGTTATCGTGATACACCTCGTCACGATAGATAAACATAATCAAATCTGCGTCTTGCTCAATAGATCCCGATTCACGCAAATCGGAATTGACCGGACGTTTGTCAGCACGTTGCTCCAAACTACGGTTGAGCTGCGACAGCGCAACCACCGGCACTTGCAGCTCTTTTGCCAGCGCTTTCAACGAGCGCGAGATCTCGGCGATCTCTAACGTGCGGTTGTCCTGATAACCGGGCGCGCGCATCAATTGCAAATAGTCGACCATAATCAGGCTCAAACCGCCATGCTCACGATAAATTCGGCGTGCTCGAGCCCGCAGCTCCGTCGGCGTTAAGCCGGAAGAGTCGTCGATAAACAAATTCGGTTTATCGCTGAACATTTGTACCGTGCTGTTGATTCGCGCCCACTCGGTTTCATCTTCGATTTGCCCGGTACGGATTTTGGTTTGGTCGACCCGTGACATCGACGCTAAAATCCGCATCATAATTTGATCGGCCGGCATCTCAAGGCTGAACACCAACACCGGTTTACTTTCGCCCATCATCGCATTTTCACACAGGTTCATCGCAAACGTGGTTTTACCCATCGATGGACGGGCGGCGACAATAATCAAATCCGAAGGCTGCAACCCTGCCGTTTTGCGATCCAACGAGGAAAAACCGGTTGATACGCCGGTGACACCATTCTTATTTTTCAATTTTGCCAACAGTTCAATTTTGTCCAACGTGCTATCCAAAATCGACAACACCCCCTTCGGACCTTCATTACTGCCATTGCGTTTTTCCGCGATTTCAAAGATTTTTCGCTCTGCTTCGTCCAACACCTCTTTCACCGGCTGCCCTTTCGGACTGTAGCCACTTTCAGCAATTTTATGTGCGGTTGAAATTAGCTCGCGCAACACCGCTTTTTCACGCACAATATCGGCATACGCCAAAATATTGGCAGCACTTGGGGTGTTTTTGGATAATTCAGCAAGATAGGCAAAACCACCGACATCATCAATAATGCCTTTATTTTTCAATGCTTGATCAAGGGTAATAATATCAATCGGTTGATCGAGGCGTGCCAAATGTTCCATTTGGTTGAAAATTAAGCGGTGCCCGTAAGTATAAAAATCATCAGCGATCACATGCTCGATCACCTCTTCCCACTGATCATTACTTAATAAAAGCCCGCCCAAAACCGCCTGTTCAGCTTCGATCGAATGCGGTGTCATCGCTTGCTCGATTTTTTTCTGGCCCGAACCCTCTCCTGTTGCCGCAAAATGCGTCTTTTCGTTTGCCACCGGATTTTTACCTTATTTTCTATCTCTGAATTGGCATTCAGTATATCAAATTATTACGCTATTTTTTACTGTCAAAGCTAAAAGAGCGGTTCTGATTTTTCAACTGTCCAGAAAAAAACCTCTATCCGCATAACAGATAGAGGTTGTATGGTGTTAGACAACCCGCCTTAATTAGTCATTTTTGGCTTGGGTCGGCGCTGCAAAAACATGGCTGCTGGCGCTGTTGTGTCCGGCAGCACCTTTACCATGGAAATGGTAGCGCGATTCTTGCCATTGCACGATTTCAAACGCTGGCTGTGGCGCAAAAGAAGGGGCTTGCGCCATTGCCGAACGAGTATGTGCCACTTTCGAATAAGTACCGAAAAGCACTTGTGCAACAGGCTCCGATGCTGAAACAGTTTGCTGAGTTTCTACAGTTACTTCTGCCAATTGAACCACAACAGGTGCAACCGGTTTAAGCTCTCGCTCCGCTTCGGCTTCCGCGATAGAAGCTTTAATTTTCTTCTCAACCGATTCATTAGCCGCCTGAGTAACAAAACCTAGCGGCTGTGCGCTTTTTTCACTATCAACAAGCAAAGAGACTGCCGGTGTGCTTAACACCTCGACCGCACTTTTTTCTGGTTTTGCTTGCTCTGGTTTTATTTCTTCGACTTTCGCTTGTTGTTCTTGTTGCAACAGCGTTTCTACCGGCACAAAAGGAGCGCTGCTTTCATCACGGAGTAAACCATGAGCGTCTTGTGCTTTGCTCACATATTGCATATCAACCCACACTTTGCCGCTTGCCAATTCAGGCGAAGCGACCGCCGCAAATAACGGCATTGCCGCAGCCTGGGTAGCTGTGGTTTGAGTTTGGCGACGACGGCGTTGGCTGCCGGTACGCAAATGACGAGGTAAACGGCGACGGCGCGAATTGCGTTGACGCAACTCTTCTTTTACTTCCGATGTATCTTCTGCCAACTCCAATGCTGCAATATTGCTATCCACAGCGACTGAATCCAGCGATAGATCACGCTCTGGCGCTGTTGCTAGCAACGGCGCGACCGCACTTTCAATAACAGGCTCAATAACCGGAACTTGTTCAGAATCCGCTTGATCCGCTGCGGCCTGCTCAACATCTGCGTTTAAACGTACTTTTTTACGCAAGTTACGACGCTCACGACGAACCGCCGCCGGCTGCTCGGCACTGTCACTCAATGCTTTGGATTTTTCCGCTAAATCCGCACTTTCAAGCGCTTCGTTAGGCGTAACATCATTGCGTTTACGGTTAGAACGCTTACGATCATTGCGGTTATTTTTAACCGCATTATCGCTGCTTTCCGCCACCTCTTTCTCATTATTGCGCTCATTGTTGCGCTCATTGTTACGTTTTGCGGCACTATCCGATTTATTCTCGGTTTTGCTTAAGCGTTCATTGGCTGGGCGATCACTATTGCTGTTATCACGCTCGTTACGGTCATTGCGACGACGATTACGGTTCTGGTTATTGCGACGATCACCATTGCGCTCATTGTTGCGACGACGTGGCGCTTTCTCATCTGTTTTTTTCTGAGCTTCAGGTTCGGCTTCACTGATGAATAACCCTTTTAGCTTGGCAAACAAACGGCTGAGTAACGATGCTTGCGGCGCAGGAGCGACCACTTCTGCCGTCGGCATTGGTGCAGCCGTCGGCATATTCAACTCGCCAGCAGCGGCTTTTTCCAACACCGATTCCACCGTCACCACCGCACTGTCGGACGGCTGGCTACGAGTCAGCAGGTTTTCTTCGTTGTTGTGAGCAGTGGCATTATCATCATCTTGAGCATGATATTTGCTTAAATTGTAGCTTAAGGTATTGCTGATTTCGCCATCACGTAAACGGAACACCGAGAAGTGCGGTGTCTCCATCTGCTCATTCGGCACCACGATCACTTCGACATCGTGGCGTTTTTCGATGCTGTAAATCGCTTTGCGTTTTTCATTCAGCAAATAAGAGGCGATTTCCACAGGCACAATGGTATGCACCCGTGAGGTATTTTCTTTTAACGCTTCTTCTTCCAATAAACGCAAAATCGACAACGACAGCGATTCGTTATCGCGCACCTTACCGGTGCCCTGACAACGTGGACAAATGTGATGCGAGGATTCGCCCAATGATGGGCTCAGACGCTGGCGTGACATTTCCAATAAACCGAAACGCGAAATACGGCTGATTTGAATCCGAGCGCGATCTTGGCGCACTGCATCACGCATGCGGTTTTCCACTTCACGCTGGTGACGAATCGGGGTCATGTCAATGAAGTCGATGACAATCAAACCACCTAAATCACGCAAGCGTAATTGACGTGCAATTTCGTCTGCCGCCTCCAAATTGGTGTTAAGTGCGGTCTCTTCGATGTCGCCACCGCGGGTTGCCCGTGCCGAGTTGATGTCGATTGCGGTCAAGGCTTCGGTCACATCAATGACAATTGAACCACCGGACGGCAAGCGCACTTCGCGCTGAAATGCCGATTCGATTTGAGATTCAATTTGATAGTGGCTAAACAGCGGCACTTCGCCTTGATACAGCTTGATACGGTTGATGAAATCAGGACGTACCAGCTTGATGTGTGCTTTGGCTTTTTCGTACACTTTGGCACTGTCGATCAAGATTTCACCAATATCACGCCGCAAATAATCGCGGATCGCCCGCACGATCACATCACTTTCTTGATGGATCAAAAACGGTGCGGCACGAGACTCAGACGCCTGTTTAATTGCATCCCAATGGTGCAGCAGCACTTTCAAATCCCACTGCAACTCTTCCTGCGATTTGCCGACACCGGCGGTACGCACGATCAACCCGACACCATCCGGTACGTCTAATGAACTCAACGCATCTTTCAACTCTTGTCTTTCATCGCCTTCGATACGGCGCGAAATACCGCCGGCACGCGGATTATTCGGCATAATCACCAAATAACTACCGGCTAACGAAATAAAGGTGGTCAACGCCGCCCCCTTGTTACCCCGCTCTTCTTTGCTGACCTGAACAATAACTTCTTGTCCTTCTTTCAGCACATCGCGAATATTTGGCCGACCTTGAAAGGAGTAACCTTGCGGGAAATATTCACGCGCAATCTCTTTCAGTGGCAAGAAACCGTGGCGATCAGTGCCGTAATCGACAAACGCCGCTTCCAGGCTGGGTTCAACCCGGGTGATTTTTCCTTTGTAAATATTGGCTTTTTTCTGTTCGTGCCCCGGACTTTCAATATCCAAGTCGAACAAACGCTGTCCATCAACCAGCGCAACACGCAACTCTTCTTTTTGAGTTGCATTAATTAACATTCTTTTCATTGTTGTTGATACTCAATTATTTGCTTAATTCTCAAACGGATAACTTGCGTACTGGGCTTTATCATCGACCTTGTGTCTGTCTGCTACAGTCAATCTCACGACTGTCTATGCTCAGGTGCATTGATGATATTACTAATGCCAAAATCATTTAATTAGTAAAAACAAAATACTATGGTTTATATTTTGCAAGCGGACGAACGTTATCCATCATGACAACCGCAGATTGAAATGTCTTACACTGATTGTTGCATTCATCGGCGGTCAGATGCCGTCAAACGGCAAATTCTTTTTTCAATTTTAATTTATGTCAGAGGATTGCTATGCCCCCACACACAATAAAAGCGTGTCATTATTTCATTTTATAGGGCGGGTTGGCAAGGTGAGATAAGATAAATTTGTAACAAAATCACATTTCTTCTGCTATTCCTGTTACTTTTCTCTATAATAAAGCGCAAATTCAAGTGAAAGGATAATATTGCCGCATTATGACTATTGAACAACCTAAAACTAACAGCATGCAACCAAGCGTGCGTTTTCAAACAATCGATGCCGATCAAGCCGGACAACGGATTGACAACTACCTGCTCAGCCAGTTGAAAGGCGTCCCCAAAAGCATGATTTACCGGATTATCCGCAAGGGCGAAGTGCGGGTCAATAAAGGACGGATAAAAGCGGAATATAAGCTGCAAGCCAATGATATTGTAAGGATTCCACCGGTTAAAATCGCAGAGAAAGAGCAAGCACCGATTTCTAACAAGCTGCACCAAGTCGCACAACTGGAACAGCAAATTCTGTTTGAGGACGACGTGTTGTTGGTGCTCAACAAACCGTCCGGCATGGCGGTGCACGGCGGCAGTGGACTGAGTTTCGGCGTGATCGAAGCGCTACGCAGCCTGCGTCCTGAAGCCCGTTTTCTTGAATTAGTTCACCGTTTGGATCGCGACACCTCCGGCATTTTGCTGGTTGCCAAAAAGCGCTCGGCTTTACGCCATCTACATCAACAATTACGCGACAAAACCATTCAAAAAGAGTATCTGGCGTTGGTGCGTGGTCAGTGGCAATCGCATTGCAAGGTGATTAATGCGCCATTGAATAAAAACGAATTGGCGAGCGGCGAGCGGATTGTACGGGTCAGCGAGCAAGGCAAACCGTCGGAAACCCGTTTCAGCGTGGAAGAACGTTACGGCGAACAAGCCACGCTCATTAAAGCCATGCCGATCACCGGACGCACCCATCAAATTCGGGTACACAGCCAATACGCCGGACATCCGATTGCCCTCGACAGCAAATACGGCGATCAGGGTTTCGACCAGCAAATGCAACAACTCGGCTTAAACCGTTTATTTCTACACGCTTATGCGATTCGTTTTGAACATCCCAAAAGCGGTGAAACGCTACGTTTGAGCGCCGAATTGGATGCAGAAATGAAACAGATTTTGCGTCAGTTGCGTGAACAAAAACAGGCATAATCCGATGACAAACCGCACTTTTACCCCCAAAGTCGTGGTACTGACCGGTGCCGGCATTTCTGCCGAATCCGGAATCCGCACCTTTCGTGCCAGTGATGGGTTATGGGAAGAACACCGTATCGAAGACGTTGCCACGCCTGAGGGCTTTCAACGCAATCCCGAACTCGTGCAGCGCTTTTACAATCAACGCCGTCAACAATTGCAACAAAGCGAAATTCAACCAAATGCTGCGCATTATGCGTTAGCCGAATTGGAGCAAAAATTGGCGGGGAATTTATTATTAATCACGCAAAATGTGGACAATTTGCACGAACGTGCCGGCAGCAAAAATTTGATCCATATGCACGGTGAATTACTCAAAGTGCGGTGTCAACACTGCGCCAGCGTCTATCCATGGCAGCAGGACATCACCACAAGCGATCATTGCACAAAGTGCGGTGGCGACTTGCGCCCGCATATTGTCTGGTTCGGCGAAATGCCGTTTGAAATGCAACGGATTTACCAAGCACTACAGCAGTGTGATTATTTTATCGCCATCGGCACCAGCGGCAATGTCTATCCCGCCGCCGGCTTTGTCGAAGAAGCCAATTTTGCCAATGCCACCACTGTCGAATTGAATCTCGAACCCAGCAAAGGTCGCTCTGCTTTTAAACAGGCTTATTATGGTGCAGCAACCGAAGTTGTGCCGGAATATTGTCGGAGATTATCAGCCAGATTTGACAGCGTCGATAGGGAATAACTTCACGCTTTATATAAAAAAAGGCAAGTCCAACTTGCCTTTTTCCTATCTAAGAAAGATTACTCTTCGTTCAACAACTTCAATTCCCGTTGATAAACTTGTGTTTTTAAGATTTGCACAAATTCATCGACATCAATTGAACCAAGATCTTGTCCCTTGCGGGTGCGGACAGCAACTTTGCCGGCTTCGATCTCTTTGTCGCCGCAAACCAACATATACGGCACACGGCGCAGGGTGTGTTCGCGGATTTTGAAGCCGATTTTTTCGTTGCGTAGATCGGATTTTACTCGTAAACCGGCATCGGACAGTTTTTTCACCACTTGTTGTACATAATCCGCTTGCGAATCGGTGATGTTCATCACCACCGCTTGCACCGGCGCCAACCATGGTGGGAAGAAGCCCGCATACTCTTCAGTGATAATCCCGATGAAACGTTCGATTGAACCCAAAATTGCACGGTGGATCATCACCGGTACACGACGATCGTTGTCTTCTGCCACATATGAGGCATTTAGACGTCCCGGTAAGGCGAAGTCTAACTGAATCGTACCACACTGCCATTCGCGATCCAGACAGTCACGCAGCGCAAATTCAATTTTTGGTCCGTAAAATGCGCCTTCGCCTTCTTGCACTTCATACGCCAAACCGTTGTGTTTCAACGCATTCGCCAAGCCTTCTTCGGCTTTGTCCCAAATTTCATCGGATCCGATACGCGAATCCGGACGGGTCGACAGTTTGACCTGAATATCGGTGAAACCAAAGGTGCTGTAAATGTCGTACACCATACGGATACAAGCGGTCACTTCGCTTTCCACTTGATCTTCGGTACAGAAAATATGTGCGTCGTCTTGAGTGAAACCACGCACCCGCATTAAACCATGCAGTGAGCCGGACGGTTCGTTACGGTGGCAAGAACCAAATTCCGCCATGCGCAACGGCAGATCACGGTAAGATTTCAAGCCTTGATTGAAGATCTGCACATGCCCCGGGCAGTTCATCGGTTTGATCGCATATTCACGGTTTTCTGATTGAGTGGTGAACATCAAATCAGCGTAGTTTTGCCAGTGACCCGTTTTCTCCCACAACACCCGATCCATCATAAACGGACCTTTCACTTCTTGATAATCGTATTGTTTTAATTTGGTGCGAACAAAAGTTTCCAACTCACGGAAAATCGTCCAACCGTCATTGTGCCAAAACACCATGCCCGGCGCTTCTTCTTGCATATGGTACAGATCCAGCGCTTTGCCGATTTTGCGGTGATCGCGTTTTGCCGCTTCTTCCAAACGCTGCAAATAGGCCGCCAGCTGTTTTTTGTCCGCCCAGGCCGTGCCGTAAATCCGTTGCAGCATTTTGTTGTCGCTGTTGCCACGCCAATAAGCGCCTGCCACTTTTTGCAATTTGAAATGGTGGCAGAATCTCATGTTCGGCACATGCGGCCCACGGCACATATCCACATATTCTTGGTGGTGATACAACGCCGGTGTTGCCGCTTTGTCGATATTTTCATCTAAAATCGCCAGTTTATACGCTTCGCCGCGCGCTTTAAACGTGTCATAAGCCTGCTGCCAGCTCACCACTTTTTTGACCACCTCGTAATCGGTTTTCGCCAGCTCCTGCATTCTTTTTTCCAATGCGTCTAAATCCTCTTGGGTCAAAGAGCGGTCTAGATCAACATCATAATAAAAGCCGTTGTCAATGGTCGGTCCGATCGCCATTTTCACGCTCGGAAACAGTTGTTTGATGGCGTGTCCCAATAAATGGGCGCACGAGTGACGGATAATTTCCAAACCGTCTTCATCTTTGGCGGTGATAATTTCCAGTTTGCTGTCTTGGCTGATTAGATCACAAGCGTCTTTACGCTCACCGTTGACGCGCCCTGCAATGGTTGCTTTGGCAAGACCTGCACCAATATCTTGGGCAACGTCTAATACAGAAACCGGATGGTCGAACTGACGTTGTGAACCGTCAGGTAAAGTAATAATTGGCATAAAAAATCCTTGTACAGTGGTAACCCATACGCAAGGTTACTTGTTGTTTTAGAGTGATAGAAAGATAAATCATTATGATTTTTCGCACCTACTCTGTGCAAAAAATCGAGCCATATCTTAGCATGAAAAAAACAGAATTTAAGCTTTATTTGTTGATTGATAATATCGGAAATATTGTTTGATAAGTTGAATGAACGGATATATTTAACCATCTGCCGCCGATAGCACAAGTGACAAACCTGCGCCATCGGAGGGGCTATTTTAGTATCGTGTTACTGAAAGTTCTGCATCAAAGATTTACTTTCCAGCCTTCATTAGTCAAAATCAAAATACTTGTTTTATTCAACTCGGATTCTGTTGGCTTGGCTCGAGGATAAATTTGTTCAAATGTCGGGGACATCGCCCAATCGGCAAGATCTTTAATAGCAATACGGTAATTAACCTGTGAAGCCTTGACACCGCCTTGCTCGCCCGGCTCGGTAAAGTTAACGATTTGCTCCACAACCGCTCTTCCACTACACAGTTTTCGGCTTGAAGAGAAAGCATTTGACTGCTCAACCAGATAAGGTTTGATTTTATCTGTTTCAGAATAAACTGCGACCTTTTCCTCAGTCGGCTCACCCCACATTCTTTTCAAAGCAAGCATTTTATTTTCTTTAGTAAAAAATCCTAACGATTCTAAAAAATCGGCTTGCTGAATTTCAGCACCGCTCTGAATACCCCGATCCAATAATACTACATCTCCGATTTTTAATGCTGAATCATCAGCCGGTTGTACGTTTGCAACCGGTAGCGTAATGCAAACTGCTTTTTGTGTATCCAAGGCTTCTTGAATCGCTTTACTGAAATTTTCTTTATTCGCATCTTTAACATCGCTGCAAGCGGATAATACGAATACCGAACTTAATAGTGGAAAAACCCAAGATTTTTTAAACATAAAGACTCCGTTAATAAATGATAGTTAAAATCCCTCCCATTCAAAAAAAAAACGGTTTTTTGTCAACACTATTTTTAAATTTTTATCAAAAAAAACCGCACTTCAATAAAGTGCGGTTAGTGTAATTTAATAACTTATCAGAAATCAGTCTTTTTTGCCCAATTGCGGTAACACCGAATCTTTGCCGGCAATCAATAAGCCACTTTCGGTATAAATGCCCAGTTTGGCACGGGTGTCGACGATGTCGAGATTGCGCATCGTCAATTGACCAATCCGATCTGCCGGGCTGAACGGGGCATTTTCCACTTTTTCCATGCTCAGACGTTCCGCTTGGTAAGTCAGATTTGGTGACACAGTATCCAAAATTGAATAGTCATTACCACGGCGCAGTTCCAATGTCACTTCACCGGTGACTGCGCGTGCCACCCAGCGTTGTGCAGTTTCACGCAACATCAGAGCCTGCGGATCGAACCAGCGACCTTGATACAACAAACGCCCTAAACGCAAGCCGTTGATGCGGTATTGTTCAATCGTATCTTCGTTGTGAATGCCGGTGACTAAACGCTCGTAGGCAATGTGCAACAGTGCCATGCCCGGGGCTTCATAGATGCCGCGGCTCTTGGCTTCGATAATCCGGTTTTCGATTTGATCGCTCATGCCCAAGCCGTGACGACCACCGATGCGGTTTGCTTCCAAGAACAGCGCTACCGGATCGGTAAATTCTTTGCCATTTAAGGCAACAGGCACACCTTCTTCAAAGCGCACCGTCACTTCTTCCGCTTTGACGGTAACATTTTCGTCCCAAAACGCCACGCCCATAATCGGTTTCACGATACGAATGCCGGTGTTCAAAAATTCCAAATCTTTAGCTTCGTGGGTTGCTCCCAGCATATTCGAGTCGGTGGAATAGGCTTTTTCCACTGACATTTTGTAGCTGAAACCATTAGCAATCAAAAATTCAGACATCTCGTGACGACCACCCAATTCATCAATAAATTGTTGATCCAGCCATGGTTTATAAATTTTCAAGTGTGGGTTGGTCAGCAAGCCGTAGCGGTAGAAGCGCTCAATATCGTTACCCTTAAAGGTGCTGCCGTCACCCCAGATATTCACATCATCTTCTTTCATCGCCGCCACCAACATCGTGCCGGTCACCGCACGTCCCAACGGGGTGGTGTTGAAATAGGTCACGCCGCCGGTTGAAATGTGGAACGCCCCACATTGAATCGCCGCAATCCCTTCGTGTGCCAGTTGGGTGCGGCAGTCAATCAAGCGAGCATCTTCTGCGCCATATTCTTTGGCTTTGCGCGGAATGGCGTTGTAATCGTCTTCGTCAGGTTGTCCCAAATTGGCGGTGTAAGCATAGGGCACGGCGCCTTTTTGCCGCATCCATAACAGTGCGGCGCTGGTGTCTAAGCCGCCGGAAAATGCAATACCGACTTTTTGACCTAACGGAAGATTTTCAAGAATTGTCGCAGACATAATAATTCCTATTTTTTGATAATCGTTGAGATGATGTTGTGCTGAACGGATAAATCCTGTTTATGCGGTTGAACATTATGCGGTAAATCCTATTTTTTGTCCATCAATAAAATAAAAATTCAATTAAATGAATAAATAGTCAATATTTACCGCTAATATGAATAAATATAATTCTTAGCTCCTATTGCAACAGGGCTAAAAATTCGTCAAAAAAGCTTGGAAAAGTTTTCGCTGTACAGCCCGGATCCAGAATCGTCACCGAGGTATCGGAAAGCGCCACCAGTGCAAAACACATCGCCATGCGGTGATCGTTGTAGGTTGCGATTTCAGCGTGCTTAAATTGGCTCAAGGGCAACGGTTGAATTCGCAGGTAATCCTCGCCTTCTTCCACTTCCGCACCGACTTTACGCAACTCAGTTGCCATTGCCGTTAAGCGATCGGTTTCTTTTACCCGCCAGTTATAGATATTGCGGATCACGGTTTCGCCCTGTGCAAAAAGTGCGGTGGTAGCGATGGTCATCGCAGCATCGGGAATGTGGTTCATGTCCATATCAATCCCGTGCAGCTCGCCCTGCTCGGCTTCGATAAAACTATCGCCCCAGGTAATTTTTGCCCCCATTTTTTCTAACACGTCGGCAAACAGACGATCGCCTTGAATGCTGTTTTTACCAATACCGGTCACGCGCACTTTGCCTTTAATTGCCCCGGCTGCCAAAAAATAAGAGGCAGATGACGCATCGCCTTCCACCAAGTAATCCCCCGGTGCTTGATACTGCTGTTGCCCTTTTACCTTGAAAGTGCGGTAGTCTTGGTTGTCCACCCGCACCCCAAAAATCGCCATCATATTCAGGGTGATGTCAATGTAGGGCTTCGACACCAACTCGCCGATAATCTCGATCTCAGTATCCGCTTCCGCCAGCGGCGCCGCCATTAAAAGTGCGGTCAAAAACTGGCTGGATACCGAGCCGTCGATCTGCACTTTACCGCCTTTTAAACCGCTGTTGCGAATCGCCAATGGCGGATAACCGTCATTTTCCAGATAATCAATTTCCGCTCCGGCTTGGCGCAACGCATCGACCAGATGTTTAATCGGGCGTTCTTTCATGCGTGGTTCACCGGTCAATACGATTTCACCCGCATCAGCTTCGCTATGGCGTAAGCATAACGCTGCCGCCAGCGGACGCATTGCGGTGCCGGCATTGCCTAAAAACAGTGACAAACCGTCCTTCAGGCAAAATGCTCCGCCCAACCCGGTCACTTCACATTCAGTTTTATCCGCTGAAAGCCGATAGCTTACGCCAAGCTGCTTCAGCGCGTTCAACATATGCCGCACATCGTCACTGTCCAGCAAATTGGTGACATTGGTCGTGCCGTTTGCCAAAGCTGCCAGCAACAGCGCACGGTTGGATAAACTTTTTGAGCCGGGCAGATTAATCGTGCCTTCGACACGGGCGATCGGATTTAAAGTGATTGAAGTTGGTTGTTGCATAAATCATTATTCCGTAAAAGTGCAGTTTTTAAATACCGTTATAATCCCAAAACTAAACTCAGCGCATCAATGAAGCGTTGGTTTTCTTCCGGCAAACCAATGCTGATCCGCAAGTGATTCGGTAAGCCGTAACCGGCAATCGGGCGCACAATCACGCCGTTTTCCAGCAGTTTTTGGTAAATCGGAGCGGCAGGTTGTTTCAGGTCTAAGGTGATAAAATTGCCTTTAGACGGAATATACTGCAAGCCTTGTTGTTGGAAAAAAGTTTCCAATTGGTGTAGACCTTGGCGGTTGTTGTCCGCCACTTTTTCGATAAAGGCATCATCATTAACCACTGCCACTGCCGCCGCCAACGCCAAGCTGTTACAGTTGAACGGTTGGCGCACCCGATTGCACAAGTCCGCCACTTCTGGTGAGGACACCATATAACCGATACGCAAGCCTGCCAAACCGTAAGCCTTGGATAAAGTGCGGCACACCACCAAATTCGGGAATTTTTGCAAGAGATTAAATGACGGTACTCGTTCATGCACTGAGGTAAATTCAGTATACGCTTCGTCTAAAATCACCAAAATATTCGCTGGCACTTGTGCTAAAAACGCTTCGATTTGCTCGGCAGTTAAAAAAGTACCGGTCGGATTGTTCGGATTGGCAAGATAAATCACTTTGGTTTTTTCGCTGATCGCCGCCAAAAAGCCGTTCAAATCATGCCCGTAATCTTTTGCCGGCACCACCACTGCTTTGGCGTTGATCGCTTGCGAAACCAATGGATACACAATAAAAGTATATTGCGAAAAAATCACTTCATCATTGGCATTTAAAAAAGTATGAGCCGTGATTTCCAACAAATCGTTCGAGCCATTGCCCAAGGTGATTTGTTCCGGCTTTAAACCGAATTTTTGCGCAATCGTCTGCTTCAATTCAAAACCGTTGGCATCGGGATAGCGGGTCAAATTGTCTAGTTGGCGGCTGATTGCTTGTTTAGCGCTCTCCGGAAAACCAAACGGATTTTCGTTTGAAGCCAGTTTCACAATGTTGCTAATGCCAAGTTCACGCTCCAACTCTTCAATTGGTTTGCCCGCCTGATATGGCGACAACTGGCGCACGCCCGGATTGGCGATGTCGATAAATTTCATGGTCTTTTCTATTCTCTGTTTTTATGAATTTTGGTTCGCTTGCGCAAACTGCTGCATAAAGGCAATTAACGCCTCAACGCCCTCAAGCGGCATTGCATTGTAAATTGAAGCACGCATACCGCCGACAATTCGATGCCCTTTCAGCGCTTGTAAACCGCACTTGGTCGCCTCTGCCACAAATTTGGCGTTCAATTCGTCATCGCTACAGGTAAACGTCACATTCATCAAAGAGCGGTTGGCGACGGCGACAGTATTGCGGTAAAAATCGCTTTGATCGAGATACGCATACAACTTTTCCGCTTTGGCACGGTTACGGCTTTCCATTGCAGTTAAACCACCATTGTCCAACAGCCATTGGAACACCAACGAGCAGAGATACCAGGCAAAGGTCGGCGGGGTGTTAAACATCGAGTCGTTGTCACGCAGAATTTGGTAATTCCAGATTGACGGCGTATTGGCACGGGCTTTGCCGATCAGATCATCACGCACGATTAAAATCACAATGCCGGACGGGCCCATGTTTTTTTGTGCGCCGGCATAAATCACCCCAAATTTGCTGACATCAATTGCACGCGACAGAATATTCGACGACATATCCGCTACCAAGACTGCATCACCGACCTTCGGCACGTCAAAGATTTCTATGCCGCTGATGGTTTCATTCGGGCAGTAGTGTACATAATCGTATTGCGCAGCAACTTCGCTGAAGTCCAGTTGATCAACAGCGACAACGCCATCTTGTTCCGCACTAATCGTTACTTCGTTAATCTCACCAAACAGCCGGGCTTCTTTGGCTGCCGCTGCCGACCAATAACCGCTGTTCAAATACAGCGCTTTGCCGTTTTCACTCAATAAATTCATCGGCACAGCCGCAAATTGCCCACGTGCGCCGCCTTGGGCAAACAACACTTGGTAGTTATCCGGAATCGCCAACAACTCACGCAGTTGTTGAATCGAGCGCTCCGCTAATGCCATAAAGTGTTTACCGCGATGACTGACTTCCATCACCGAGGTTTGCAGCCCTTCCCAATTCAACAGCTCTTGTTGCGCTTGTGCTAATACCGCCTGTGGCATCATCGCCGGACCGGCACTAAAGTTAAATACCTTTGACATGCTTTCCTCTTAATTGATCCAATAAAATAAATATCGCTTAGTTTTATCATTCCGCTCTACGCTTATCAATCGCTTTATTTGATTTCTCACTATTTTTATTATCCAAAACGTGATCGAAGCCTTTGACGACCTCGGTTAAAAAAGATAAATTAGAGAAAGTCATCAATAATCAACCAGTGAGTATAAATATGGAACCTGTAAATAAACAATGTTTTCAAGATGTTTTGGAGTATGTCAGCTTGTCTCGTCAAAAAAATAAGTTGAAACGTGATATGATCGATATCGAACGCAAAATTCGCGACAATCAAAAACGTGTGCTGTTGTTGGATAACCTCAATCAATACATCAACGATGAAATGAGCGTCAGTGATATCCGCACCATTATTTCCAGTATGCGTGATGATTACGAAGATCGCATCGACGACTACATTATCCGTAATGCTGAAAATTCTAAACAACGTCGCGAAATCAGCAAAAAACTTTCAGACCAAGCCAAAGCGCGTCAGGCAAAGAAATAAGTTTGGGCATAAACTAAGTGCGGTTCAACACCGCACTTCAGATTATTGACAAAGATATTTGATTAGGCTGGGTAGGGGCGGATTAACTATCCGCCCGTTTGCGAAG
>NZ_VDHB01000112.1:0-2169 GCF_006227735.1 Testudinibacter sp. 'clade 2' | reverse complement strand
ACCTTCCGTATTTTGCTTCACTAACAACTCGGCTTGCCGTTCAACTTCGTGTTTAAAAAGGTAATTATTCTCCACCGCCCGTTTTCCAATCTCGGCTCCCGCAACCGCACTTTGGGTGCTGTCGCCAACCAAGGCGCCGCTTAAGCCTGCGGCAATTTGGCTTAGCGCCGAAACCGTTTCTTTTTGCTCTTCGGTCAGTTTATCTGCCGTTGTGCCGTAAAGCTGTTCGGTGATGATTTTTGCTGCTAACTCGCCGCTGGCTGCCCCCACTGCGCCCGCAGCCACGTTATTGCCGGTGGCGTAGGCTTCGACTGCGCCCAACACGGCGTGTGCCATGATGTTGGCGCTGTCGTTGCCTTCGGTCGCTTGTTTAATTGCCAGATTGGCGTAGGGCGATACCCCGCCCACAACCGCACTTTCGGCACTGCCGGTTGCAATGCCTTGCAATACGCCGGTCACGGCGCGCACCGCCATTTGGATGGCGCCGCCTTTGCCGTATTTTGCTATTGCCTGCTCCGCATTAGCCAGCTGAATTTGTGCCGCCGCTTTCTGTTCGGTGCTGCTGTTGTCGTTGGCAAGAACCCCTTCTGCGTCGGCTTTTTGTTGTTGCGCTTCGTCCAGCTTTGGTTTCAGGCTCAGCACAATGCTGTTGTTGCTGATTTGTCCTATCACCTGTGCCATTTCGGCACGCTCTTGATATTCCGTTTTGTCGAATTCGGTGACTTTTTGGTTGGCGTTATCCGTATCGCGCGAAAGGGCGGTCGGCACGTCGCCGTTTCTTACCTCAAGGTTGATATTGCTTGATACCGCACTTTGCGTGGTCGAGCTGTCGTCTTTGCTGACATTGCCCAAGGCACTCATCGCCGCCGCCACGCCCGTCATCGTCAAATTGCCCATGTCGGTCGACAACCCGCCGCTGACGCTCTGCACGCTGACATCGCTGTAATTGTCGATGTTTTCCGTGGTCAGTGTGCCGGTGCTAAAGTGGTTTTTATCTGTTAATACATCAAACTATCTTTAAGAATAAAAATTTAGAAAATAAATTTCAACTACTCCCAGTCAATAGGCACCACTCCTGTCTTATTGCGCTCACTTTCTGGAATTGGAATATTTAATTCTGGCAATGCTAAAAATAATATTTTTGCAAAACGGTCAATAGCATTTAACCGCCATACTTTATCATCACAAAATTTATCAAACAATAATTTAGGAATGGCAATTTCACATTCTCCTCCCATATGTCCACCATATTGAAATCCAATATAAAAATACTCGCTATTTTTTTTATTTATCCAATATCCTGCAGGCAATTCATTTTCCATTAAATAAATCCTCAATATTTTTTATAATAACATCACTTTCCTTTAATTGCTCTGAGATTATGGCTTCAGGAACATTACCTGATGTTTTTCCGCCTGGAGTCCAATAATCAGGATGAGCTCCTATTTCATTTCCTGAAGGGATTTTTACATTAGGTTTGTCAATAATTGCAACTTTTGCATAACTTAAATAACCTGAAGGAAGACCTAATTTATCTTCAATCAAATTAATATTTCCCTCTGTTGCTTTATAAAGATTTTCTACATATGTTTTTGGTAAAACAAAAGCATTTTCAGGTCCGATCGTTCCACTTTTATGCGGTACAAAAAACCTAACCGCTCCATCATCAAACTGAGATAAATGCGCATCTATATACTCTTTAGGTAAATATTCTGTTGGATTTGGTCTCTTTCCTTTTTCAATTAATAGAATTTCATTAATTTTAGCTTCAGTTAGTGGGTAACCAGCGGGACTAGAAATAATATCTGCTTTACCCAATTTCACAGCACTTTTGGCCCCTGTTTTCACCAGATTTAAAGCCCCAGTCGTCCCTCCAATCACACCGAGTTCGGTTGATAAATACACCTGCATCCGCATCAGCTTCTCTTGCTTGACCATTGGCTTCTAGCCTATCAGCTTCCGCTAACTGTGATTTAATACTATCCGAAATGGTTGTAACCGGTGATTGTATCAAGGCTTTAATCGCTTTGCCCATTTCATGCAGTTGGGCTTGCGAAACCTCATCGCCCGTGATGGCTTTTGCCGTAATATTCGCCAGCTCAACAGAATCCGTGATGCCCTCTTTTGCAATTTTAATTAACGCTTCTTTTGCCACATCTTCGGCATATT
>NZ_VDHB01000111.1:0-5762 GCF_006227735.1 Testudinibacter sp. 'clade 2' | reverse complement strand
GATCAACAGACCCTAATAACTGAACAATGTTACATCCAAGCATTATTGCGAATAATACCGACCGCAATGCCTTCGATTTCCATCTGTTCGGTTTTCAGATCGACCACAATCGGTTTAAACTCTTCATTTTCAGGATGTAGATAGACGGTTGAACCTTTTCTTTCTAGCCGTTTCACCGTGACTTCATCTTCAATTCTGGCAACCACAACCTGTCCGTTGCGTACATCTTGAGTGCGGTGCACCGCCAGCATATCGCCGTCTAAAATACCGATATCTTTCATCGACATACCATAGACTTTCAGCAAAAAATGCGCTTGAGGTTTAAACATTGACGCATCGACCTTATAACTGCCTTCGATATGCTGCTGTGCCAGAATTGGCGCTCCGGCAGCAACCCGTCCAATCAGTGGCAAGCCCTCTTCCTCTTCTTCAACCGCACTTTGCTCTTCGTTGAGTAATAAACGGATGCCGCGCGAGGTGCCGGATAAAATTTCGATCACACCTTTGCGTGCTAAAGCTTTCAAATGCTCTTCCGCTGCATTGGGGGAGCGAAAACCCAGCTCTTTGGCAATTTCCACCCGAGTGGGCGGCATACCGGTAGATTCTAGATGAGAGCGGACAAAATCATAGACTTTTTGCTGGCGCGGTGTGAGTGCTTTTAGTGGTTTCATAGTGACCCCCTGTTTTTTTATACAGTTTCCCTGTTATTATATACAGTATTTGCTAATGTGCAATCACTAAATCGGTAAGAAATGGTGTCTGATACGATGATAGCTCCGCTCACTGACCAAGATGGAAATAGGCGATTACTGGAAATTATGTTAAAGTTTACAATTTAGCGGAATAGCTAGCGGAACAGCAAATAGGCTGAAGCATCAACAGACTCTAGTGTCGAATAATTAATTAACTCGTTAAATTTGGATAACAATAAGAATGTCAATTTTTCTGAATATTTATCGTAAGATTTTGAATTTTATGCTGTCGTTATCAGTGAAATCTAACCCTATCCCAAGTGATCCGATTGGGGAACTGGAGTTGGACAAGCAAAAGTGCTTTTTATATTTATTGCCTTACACTTCACAGACCGATTTACTGATTTTGCGCAAAAATTGTCTGCAGTTGGGACTGCCGGATCCGTTATTGAATAACAAAATTAACGGTGACCAGCTGCCGCGTTTTGTCTTTTTGGACAGAGGGCGCCGCTTTTTTAAGTCCCAGCAACTGACTGAGAATACCCGAACGCTGTTTTCCAAATATTTTGAATTGCACCGCAGCCATCCTGAGTTGGATGTGCAGTTGGTGCCGGTGTCTGTGCTGTGGGGGCGTTCGCCAGGGCGTGAAAAGAAATTACCGCACTTGCGTTTTTTAGGTCGTTTGCAGAAATTGTGGGCGATGATTTGGTTCGGGCGTGATAATTTTGTACGCTTTTCCAAAGCGGTGTCGTTGCGCGACATGGCACATTTGCAGGGCAGTGACGATGAAATTGCGCTTAAATTGACCCGGGTCGCCAAAATTCACTTTGCTAAACAACGTACTTCCACAACCGGTCCACGCCTGCCGGATCGACAAGCCATGTTCCGCCAAATTTTGCAAGCTACCGCAGTGCAAGAGGCGATTGCCGATGAGGCGAAAAATAAGAAAATTGATCATGCTAAAGCGACTAAAAATGCTGAAGATATTTTGCACGAAATTGCCGCCAATGTAAGCCATGAGAGTCTGCGCTTAGCGGATCGTTTTTTAGGCTGGCTGTGGAATAAACTCTATCGTGGTATCGATGTCAAAAATGGTGACAGAGTGCGAAAATTGGCGATTGAAGGGCATGAAATCGTATATATTCCGTGCCACCGCAGCCATATTGACTATCTATTACTGTCGTATGTGTTGTACCACCAAGGGCTGGTGCCACCGCATATTGCCGCAGGGATTAATCTGAATTTCTGGCCGGTCGGCGGACGTTTCCGTAGTTGGGGAGCATTTTTTATCCGCCGTACTTTTAGTGGCAACCGTTTATATTCAACCGTGTTTCGTCAGTATTTATCCGAACTGTTTCATCGCGGTTATGCGGTCGAATTTTTTATTGAAGGTGGGCGTTCGCGCACCGGGCGCTTGTTGGCACCGAAAACCGGGATGTTGTCGATGACGTTGCAGGCGTTGATGGAAGGACAGACCCGACCGATCAGTTTGGTGCCGGTGTATGTCGGTTATGAGCATGTTTTGGAAGTCGATACCTATGCTAAAGAGCTGCGCGGTGCGGCGAAAGAGAAAGAAAATGCCGGTTTGGTGCTGCGAGTGATCAAAAAGCTGCGCAATATGGGCAAAGGTTATGTCAACTTCGGCGAACCGATCACCCTGAATACTTATTTGAATCAGCACTATCCGAATTGGAAAGAGTTGCATGGTGAGGAAAACAAAAGTTGGTTGAATGCCGCAGTTGATCAAATTGCTGAGCAAGTGATGCGCAATATCAATAAAGCTGCGGCGATTAATGCCATGAATTTGATTGGCACGGTGTTGCTCTCTTCCCGCCAGCGGGCGTTGTCGCGCGAACAGTTGTTGGCGCAACTCAGTTGTTATCAGCAACTGTTGAATAATGTCAGCTACAGCCGTGATGTGATCGTGCCGCAAGAGTCGCCTGAAGCAATGCTCGAGCATGTATTGGGCTTGGATAAAGTCGGGATTATTTTGGAAAAAGACAATTTCGGCGAAATTATCCGACTGGAGCGCTCTTCGGCGGTGTTGATGACTTATTATCGGAATAATATTCAACATCTGTTTGTGTTGCCGTCACTGATTGCTTCGATTGTTATCCACCATGAAGCGATCCAACAAAGTCTGTTACTGCAAGCAGTAGAGAAAATTTATCCGTTCTTGAAAGCAGAATTGTTTATGGATTTTGCTCAGGATGAGATCAAACCACTCGTTGCGAAAATTGTGGCGGAGCTACAGCGCCAAGCGTTGATCAATCAGCACGAAAATATGCTCAGCATCAATAAGCGCAATATTCGCTCATTGCAACTGCTGGCGGCAGGCGTGCGTGAGGTGGTGCAGCGCTATTATATTACACTGGATTTCCTGCAAGCCGATCCGCAAATCGCACGTGGCAGTTTGGAGAAAGAGAGCCAATCGGTGGCACAGCGTTTGTCGGTGCTGCACGGCATTAATGCGCCGGAATTTTTTGATAAGGCAGTGTTCTCTACTTTTATTGCCAGTTTGCGTGAAAACGGTTATTTCAGTGAAAATGGCGGCGCCGACAGTGATAAAATTGCGGAGTTAGCAAGGGTGCTGCGTCCGTTGCTGTCGAGTGAAGTTTATCTGACGATCTCCAGTTCCGTCGAAAGTGCGGTGGAAAAAGAAAAAAGTTGATTGCAATTGAGGATTGAGAAGAATGAAGGCGGAGATTATTCCGCCTTTTTGTTATCCAATTTTTCGGCGAGGAAATCAATGAAAGTGCGGATTTTGGCACTCAGATGCTCGCGGTTCATGTAGGCAGCATAGAGTTTTAGGCTTTTCGCCTTTTCACCGGTCAGCACTCTGACTAAACGTCCTTGTTGTAATTCTGCCGAAATTGCCCAGTGCGGCAAATTGGCAACTCCCATGCCGGCGCAAACCAACTCTTTTAACATCATGGTATTATTGCTGTCGGCGACACTGTTGAGCTCATATTCGGTGCTGGTGTAATTTGGGGTGACGGCAATGTGTTGATTTAGGTTTTCAAGGCTGATGGGGGCGGAAAGCGACTGAAAATATTGTGGTGAAGTGACCCAATAGAACTCGATATCGCTTAACGGTTTAACAATAATATTCGGATCGATACTGCGATCAACGCGTAGTGCCAAGTCAAAACCATGGGCGATCAAATCGGTGCGCTGGTTATCTAGGTTGAGGGACAACCGCACTTCAGGGTATAAAGTACGGTATTGCTGTAATAATTTTGCAAAATCTGGGGTTGCCAACCAAATCGGCAGCGTTATTTTCAAGGTGCCGCGCGGATTGACTACGCCTTGTTGTGCGGTTTGACGGGCGGAATTGAGAATATCTAACGCATGACAGCATTCACGGTAGTAACTTTGTCCGATTTCAGTCAAACTCAAATGTCGGCTGGAACGGTTGAGCAGTTTGGCTTGCAAACAATCTTCCAAGTGGCGTAAATGTTTGCTTGCCATTGCGGGAGAGATATTTAGAGACTCCGCCGCTTTGTTAAAACTGCCTAAATCGACGACTTGGCGAAAGACATTCATGCTGGTTAAAGTATCCATAAGCTGTGTTCCCGATATAAAATAGCGCAAAATAGGATAGAGTTTCAAAAGCATATAGTGGTTTTCATTGTGGAGCAATCGACAATTGGGCTGGCTGATCTAATATTCGCAGTAAAAGAGGGGCATATCATGAGCCGATTAGGGATTATTAAAAGTTCAATGCACGGCGAAGGGTGTCGCAGCAATCAATTAATCGATGAATTTGTACGCCAAAGCTTGCTGAAATGGCGGAATACGGAAGTGCTGACGTGGGATTTAACCACTGCGACCGCACTTTCAGCCTCGTATGCGGTGATATGCCCGACGACAGATAAGTTACAACAGGCAGATTATCTTGCTTTGGCATTATGCAGCGAGGATTATGGTTGTTTGAAACAGTGGTTGGAGCACCTGCCATACAATCAAAATCTGGAAAAAATTCCACTGTTTATTTTTATTAGCGGCGAGAATGAGGCCGTAAATCTTGTCGCAAAAGCGTGGCTTGCTGCACAGTTGCCAAGCGTAGGCTTGTCTACGCCGGTTTATATTGAAAGTAACGGGAGTAAACAAAGCCTCGAAGTGGCTTATCGTCAAATTACAAGACTGATGGCGTGTTAAGCGGATAATCCAAAGTAGAAGCCGATCAAACTGGTGATGCCTAATGAGAGCACTCCCCAAATTAAGATTCGACAAATTGCCGGTAAAACCGGTGCGCCGCCGAGTTTTGCCGAGCAGTAGCCCAGCAATGCCAAGCCAATGAGCGTGCTGATCGCCAAATTCAGCATCACGGCGCTGTTGGCAGATAATAAGGTGACCAATACCGGCAGCAGTGCGCCGACACAAAAAGAGATCGCTGATGCAAAAGCCGCCTGTAGCGGATTCGCCTGACTGATTTCGGTAATCCCGATTTCATCGCGGGCATGAGCTTGTAACGCATTCTGCTGTGTCAGTTGTTCGGCAACTTGCCGTGCTAATTCATGACTCAGTCCACGGTCTTGATAAATTTGGCACAGCTCAGCCAGTTCTTGCTCCGGGTTATGGGTAAGTTCATGCTGCTCTTTATGCAGATCGGCTTTTTCAGTATCGGCTTGGCTGGAGACTGAGACGTACTCACCGGCTGCCATTGAAAGCGCACCTGCCACTAAAGCAGCAAAACCGGTGATCATCACTGTTTGCGGATCAGGCTTGGCAGCAGCCAGACCAAACAGTAGACTGGCGATGGAGATCAAGCCATCATTCGCACCCAACACACCGGCGCGTAACCAATTATTCCGTTGACTAAAGTGCGGTTCTTGATGCCATGAAAAACTCATATAAATTCCTTAACCCATTGTGGTATAGCCTAGGGTCTGTTGATCTTTGTTTATAATTTGAGCTATAAGACTATTTTTCGCCACTCTTTTTGCAAATAAATAAGGCAAAAGTTGTGAAGTTTAGTGATTCTAAACGAACGGCTTTTAACGCCGCTGTAGTAGCGAAAAGTAGTGGCGAAAAACAGTCATAGTCCTGCGGATTGTGTTTAAAATG
>NZ_VDHB01000110.1:0-7042 GCF_006227735.1 Testudinibacter sp. 'clade 2' | reverse complement strand
CGCCTAGATTGTGCTCATTTTAAACGACAACTCAAAATATAAACAAAGATCAACAGACCCTAGGTACATTTAAATATGTACCTATTTTATATCATTAGATAAAGATATTCCCATGTTTCTCTGTTAAATAATGATGTAATTCTGTTTCATTCATACCTCTTGTTTGTATGATGAAATCATCTTTATTTATTTTGCTTTTGAAATTTGGAAAACCTTTTTTAATAAGCATTGCTATATCTTCTGGTGATAGTTCAAAGTTGATTTTAATACAGTCTATTCCTTCTTCCTTGAGGTAGTTTGATATCTTATTAGTGAAGGTGATAATAAAATCAAATTTGTTTTTATTTAAGATATAGATTTCATTGATGTTGATGCAGTCCATAATTTCGATATCAAACGTAGCAAGGAGAAGCGCCTTGAAATAGCCCACTTTTCGATCGGAAGAATTAGTAACAATATATACTTTTTTTCTCTTTTGATTAAACGAATGCATTCGGATTTCAAATTTCTTTAGAATCAATACAATCGTAGAGATTGTATTTTTAGTTAGCGTTGCCTGGTAATGATCATTGATTGTTTTAATGAAATGGACTACGTTGTGATATAACTCACCATAGAGATGATCCACTTTATCGAGCTTTTTATCGTCAAAATCAATAGTAAATTCACTTTGTAAGATAGACGAATAAATCACCCGGTAAATTTCGGGGATTAATATGGCTTCATCTGATTGATTAATACAAATGAATTGGGCTATTTCCTTATGGAATTCTGTAACAAGCTTATATAATTGAGGATCTATAATGCTTTGCCTTTCAGTTTTATGATTAAGCGCCGATAGTAAAATATTGATAAATTGATTTTCAGTGTTATCAAATTGTAATATGTTTGCATAATTTATATGTTTGATAGAGATTTCTTTTATATGTTGAATAACATGATGTTGAGCAATTCTGTATAGCGAAATGCTAAGATAGATAATCAAGTATTTTTTTGAGTTATAGGATAACTCGATTTTGCTATTTATTGTTTGGTAAATGGCTTCTGTAGATAAGTTGTTTTGTCTTAAGATATTCAGAAATTGCTCACTGATTAAATTATCAATGGGAGAGTTTGCTTTGTGGGGAACAAGGTTATTATTTTGATCTAATTCAAGGATATTAAAAATATTCTTACAGAAATTAATTCTGATTGAGATTTCATCGCCGCTAATAGCCCAAGAATTTCTATTTTTTAGCATGAATTCAATGTGGCGTGGTGTTTTTTCTTTTAACAAAATGATGTCATTTTTGAGCGTGCTATAACTTAAGTTTAATCTACTATAAAATTCTTTTCTATTAACAGCTTCAAATAGGGTTGCTTGGAGAATAAAAAGCCTTATCCGCTCATCTGGTGTAGAGATATAACGCTTTAAACTAATACTTTTAACAAATTTTATATAATCTCGATAGGTTATCGGGGTGATAATTTTAGCATTGATAACATGAATTTTATTTTCTGGTTCTAAGTAATCATTAATTTCTTTAATAGCGCGTTTTATTGTCGATAGCGTTTTTTGATATTTACTCAAAACAATATCGAGGGAAACAGGAGAATTTTCTTGAATAAATTTGATTAAATCTAAATTAAAATGGTTCATCTGATCTCCTGCTTAGTGAGTAAATTTCTAAGAGTCAAAGTACTATAGCAGGAAATAGAGATGAAAAGTGCGGTTTTTCGCTGGTATGCGATCTATAAAAACGCCCGCTGCATTGGTTAGCGGGCGTTTGGGTGTTTCTGAAGCAATCTTATTTTCTGGAAAGTGGCGGTACGAAGGTGATACCCATATCCCAAGGCTGTTCGATCCAAGTATTTTGTGGGATATCAACCACATATTCGTCAACCAGTGGTGCGCCGGACGGTTTGGCGAACACGGTGACGAAATGCGCTTTAGGGTACATTTGGCGAATGGCGCGGGCGGTGTTGCCGGTATCCACCAAGTCATCAACCACAATAAAGCCTTCGCCATCGCCTGCGGCGGCGTGCAATACTTTCAATTCACTTTGTTGGTCGTGGTCGTAACTGGCGATACACACGGTTTCTACATGGCGTAAGCCCAATTCACGTGCGATAACGGCTGTTGGGAACAGTCCGCCGCGGCTGACGGCGATAATGCCTTTCCAACGGGACGCCGGCATTAAACGTTCGGCAAGTTTGCGGGTGTGCATGTGGAACATATCCCAAGTGACAATGTATTTTTCGCTCATAATAAACCCTTGTAAAGAATGAAAATAGTTGCTGGCGATGTGACCAGTATGATTTTAAAAATTGCGATAGGATAACCTGAAAAAAGATTTCATGCTATTATTAATCCCAATTTTCCGCCGATTTTTTTAGGTTTTTATAAGACGGTGCTTGGCGCTTGCGATGGGCAGGCTTGAGTTTTTATTTTTAGTACGTGAGGATAATTATGCAACAAATCAAACAGCTTCAACCGACCCTTTTATGGCAGTGGTTTCAACAAATTTGTGATATTCCGCATCCATCCTATCAAGAAGAGCAACTGGCTGAGCACATTGTTGCTTGGGCAAAACAACAGCAATTGTGGGTGGAGCGCGACCAAGTCGGCAACATTTTGATCCGCAAAGCAGCGACCGCAGGCATGCAGAACCGCAAAAAAGTGGCGTTGCAGGCGCATTTGGATATGGTGCCACAGAAAAATGAAGGCACGGCGCATGATTTCAGCACTGATCCGATTAAACCCTATATCGACGGTGAATGGGTGACCGCAGAAAATACCACTTTGGGCGCAGACAACGGCATCGGTTTGGCGTCGGCGCTGGCGGTGTTGGCGAGTGATGATTTGGCGCATCCGGATTTGGAAGTGTTGCTGACCATGACTGAAGAGAGCGGCATGATTGGTGCCAACGGCTTGCAGCCGAATTGGTTGCAAAGTGAGATTTTGATCAATACCGATACCGAAGAAAACGGGCAGATTTATATCGGCTGTGCCGGCGGAATTGACGGTGATTTGCGTCTTGATCTGGATGTTGAGACAAATTTATTGCCACAGGCTGCTAAGCTGGTGTTGAAAGGCTTGAAAGGCGGGCATTCCGGTGCAGATATTCACACCGGACGTGGCAATGCGATCAAATTGTTGGGTCGAGTATTGGCGCAGTTGCAAGCGCATTTTGATTTCCAATTGGCGGATATCGGTGGCGGCTCGGTGCGTAATGCGATTCCGCGTGAAGCCTTTGCGCTATTGGCGTTTGACGGCAGTGATGAAAAATTACAAAGTGCGGTTGCCGTGCTGCAAAACGAGCTGCAAGCCGAACTGGCATTCAGCGAACCGACACTGGAATTGAAATTGGAAGTGGCACAACCGGCAGCGCAGGTGATCAATCAAGTCGGTACCGATCGTATTATTGATTTGCTCAACACCCTGCCGAATGGCGTAATTCGCAACAGCGACGTCGTGCCGGGCGTGGTGGAAACCTCATTGAGTATCGGGGTGTTAAAGCTCAACGGCGAGCAATTGCAAGTGGTGATTTTGATCCGCTCTTTGATCGAAAGCGGCAAGCACTATGTCTGCTCGGTGTTGGATTCGTTGGTCAATCTGGCAGGCGCAGAGATTGAATTCAGCCATGATTATCCGGGCTGGGAGCCAAATCCGCATTCTGCAATGCTGCCGGTGACGCAACGACATTATCAGCAAATTCTAGGCGAAGAGCCGATAATCCAAGTGATCCACGCCGGCTTGGAGTGCGGTTTAATCAAAAAACACTATCCGAATCTGGACATGGTCTCAATAGGGCCGACCATTCGTGGTGCACATTCGCCGGACGAACGAGTGCATATCCCGGCGGTACAAACCTATTGGACGCTGCTGACCGCACTTTTGGCGGATATTCCACAGGCATAGCCTTGAGAACACAGTCTAGTCTATACAGGGCGAGCGGAAGCGCCGCCCTGATCCCCTTGGCTAAAAGTTTTTCTCAAAAACGAGATGAAGATTTTTACTCGAATAGGAGTACATTGACGGGATATTGCTGTCCTGTTTTTTCCACGACAATTGCAGTTTTGGCGTAATGCCCCACAGATGCCAATCACGTTTCCACAGAGTTAAATTTGCACTGTAAATCTTGTCATTCCGTACTTTGCCCAGCGGAATCAGTTCGCCCAATTTGGCTTGATCTTTATAATTGTGCTGTGCATACGACAGTCCGATACGGGAAGAAATGCCCCATTGCCACTCTTGTCCCCAGCCGAGCCGCAGGGTGCGCGTATTGTTGCTGTATTGCAATAAGCGTGTTTTTTCGCGGTTATAATCGCCGCCGACATAAAAAAATTGGTGCGGGCTGCGCAGCCACAGCAGGGTGGCAGAAGCCAGTTGGCTGTGGCCATTCAGATTTTGGCTGTCGTAATAGCGCTGTTCGGCGTGTTCAAGTGCGGTCGAGATTTGCCAGTTATTGCTCAGCCAACGGCGGTATTCGCCGCGCACGCCGTTCGCCCATTTATACGACTGGTTGCCGTACCAGCGTTTTTCATAAAATGGCAAAATAGACACACTTTGCACCGCACTTTTGTGGCTATAACCGAGATAAGTGCGGTTGTAAATATCATCGTAAGCGTGATTATCCCAAAAGTTCTTGCCAAACAACTCCGTACCAAGATGTAAATAGTGTGAGCCACTCAGATTGAAATTGCGCTCCAAACTGAAAGCGTAGGCAATACCGTGCGCCGATTGCGGCAGCATGCTGTCACCTTTGACAAACCCAGTGTTTTCAATTTCGCGAGTAGCAGCGGTGTTGTTGACATTGGTATCACGCAGATAATAGGCACTGAAACTGCTTTGCCAACCGCTGCGTTGTTGCAATGTGTTGAGATAGGAATCAATCAATTTGACTACTGGTGCCGGCACGCCGACCGCACTTTTGGCTTTTTCGAACTGATCGCGTGCTGCATTATCTTGCCGATCGTGAAACAGACTTTTTGCCAGTTCGATCCGCACCGGATTGAGAGCCGGATTGATGGCGAGAATCTCACGAAAGCGGCTAATCGCCAGCGGATAATCTTGTGCCAGTTGCGCCAATGTCGCTTCGGCAAAGCTGACGAGAATGGGATCATGTTGCGCAAAAGTGCGGTAAATTGACAACAATTCATTGATTAATTCCACATTGCGTTGTTGCAGTGCTAAATTTAACCAATCTTGTGCTAACTGTGGGTTCGCTAATAATTGTGCACGACTAACTCGTAACGGCTGCACCGCACTTTGCCCCGATTCTTCCACCTTTTGCGGCGGTGCAGTCGGGTGCGCGATATTTTGAATGCTTTCAGGGGTTATCGCTTGATTCACGCTGACGGCGGTTTCGGCAACCGCACTTGCTGCACAAAGTGCGGTTACGGAGAAAATATAAAATTGTTTTTTCATCATTTCACTCAAAAACAGAGGCGCAAAGTGCGCCTCAAACCATTGCCTAATACATGGTAAAAGAAGATTCTTAACGATGTATTGAAAACGAGAATTGCAGGAGCGTATTGAATACGCCCATTACGGTTTTTATATTTAATAATTTGATTTTAAAATAAATATTATTAAAATATATTCAATCTGCTTCTACAGCATAAGGTTAAAAACTTACTTTTTCTCGTGACCAATCATAGTGCTGCCACCAATGCGTCCAACAATTTTTTCAGCATCCGCACCAATCATCATACCCGGATAAACTAATTGATCCTTGCCTTGATAGCCCCCGTTGATACCTGTGAATTCAACTTCGGCATAGCCCTCACCACCGAATTGAATAATGCCGTCTTTGCTGTAAATTGGGTTGTCAGTAAAGGTGATGTTGCCAGGAGCTGTAATTGGATTATCATCTTTTTTAATCCCTTGACCCGAGACAGTAGCTTTGCCAAAATCAGCTATTAAGGTAATATCATAGCTGTCCCACCATCTTCCTAAGCCCGGCGCTGCTTTCACGTCATAGGTTTTTTTCACATCTAATTTTTGATAGTCAGATAATCTTTCTGCTGGCGTACCTTGACCGCCATATAATAGCGTGAAACTTGTGATCTCTTGCTCATCAATAGCGCCTGAGGCTGAAATTTCAGCTAAATAGGCATCGTCTTCACTATAACGATAGGTTGTGTAAACCATATTGACAGCTTTTCCGTCCACCGTTTGCTTAATGGTATAGCTATTTAAGCGACTATCATTAGGTTGAGGCAATATACCGGATGTAGCCGGCGCAAATAAGAATTTACGTAAACGTTCGTCTGTATTTGTTGCCGGTTGTAAAAGATAATCGAGTGAAAGATTCAGTAACTTTTGCTCTTCTTCTCCGGATATTCTTTTGCCATTTTTATCGAATACACGAATTCGTGAATCCATTGCATAAGCTGTAATTGGATTGATATTGGTTTCTCTAAGTTCTGTGATTTGTTTGTTTAATTCAGTAATGGTCTTCTGTAGATTCGCTAAAGTTTGTTTGTTAGATTCAGTTTCTGATTTTAAGGCTTGCAATTGTTGGTTGGCAGTCGCTAAGTTTTTTTCGCTTTCAGTGAGTGCGGCTTTTTCTTGTGTAAGTTGCTTTTCCAGTTGTGCTAATTGTTTGTTTTTTTCAGCATCGGCAAGTTGGTAATCAGTTTTTATTTTTTGAATTTCTGCGGTGGTTTGCTGGATTTTTAATTCGGAGGCTTTAACCGCACTTTGTGCTTGTTGCAGCTGTTGTGCAATTTTCAGCGCTTTTTCTTCTGCAACCGTTTTTTGTTGTTGTGCTAATTCAGCTTGTTTTTTGGCTGCTGCTAATTGTTCTGAGCTTTGTTCGGTTTGCGTTTGGTCTGTGGTATTAGTCGTTGATTTATTACTGCTTGAGCCTCCCGACGAGCCGCAAGCGACTGCGCCTAAAGAGATTAGAATGGCAAGTGCAGTAGTTTTTATTGTTGGTTTCATGTTGGATTCCTTACTGGGTTAAAATTGACAAAAGCTTGATATTTGCTCATTTTTGCTATGAAAACGGCAAAAAATCATCAAACTTTCTTAGTTTAAAAAAAAAAAAAAAAA